>JBJOOY010000384.1:0-11184 GCA_046051065.1 Cyanobacteriota bacterium | reverse complement strand
TGGGATTGAACAGAAGGTGTCTGGGATCGAACAGAAGGTGTCTGCCATGCAGAATAACCTTGATTCTGCCCGTGAAGATATCTCTAGTCTCCGCAATCGGATTGATAGTGTCGAAGGTACCGTCTCTGTCGTGATTCGTAATACCTTTACAATGCACCAAAACTTCATAGACGATCTGAACATCGATCTCACCAACAACGAGCGGAAAACTCGTCGGTTATCGCGTCGGGTAGCGCGGTTAGAACGATTAGATCGCGACGATGATTAGACCCACTAGAATGATAAAAAAGGCACCGATGCGAATGTTGATGCCTTTTCTATGCCTATTATGGATCGACAATAGCTTTACTTGGACTAGCGGAATGTGGGCTAACGCCATAAACGATCGTTTAATTCAGATGCTTAACAGCTTACTGATGTAATTCCCAAGCTAAAAATCGCTCGGTGTAGTAAAGTGCCAGTTGATTGCTCAATCCATTAAATACGGCATCGAAGGCATGATCTGCCCACGGAATTTCGATGAAAATGGTGCGGTTTCCCTGTTGCTTCAGGCTTCGGGCTAGCCGCCGACCAAATTTAGCTTCGATAATCCGATCTTTGCCACCATAAATGAGTAGAGATGCTGGTAAATTTGACTTAACAGCATCGATCGGCGAAGCCTGATGGTATAGTTGGGCAAACTGCTGGGGTGTGCCGCCTAAAAAATCGCGCAGTACCGATTTAGACTCGATCGGATCTGGGATCGGCGGATCGTTATAGCCAGCAGTTAAATCGACTGGCCCATAATAATCTATCACCGCACGGATTGGAAAGGGTGTGGGTGCATAAGCGGTTAACATCGCCAGTTGAGCGCCCGCAGAGCGACCGATAATGGCCATTCGATCGAGATTAGTTTCGTTGCTAATAGCGCGATCGTTAATATAGCGCAAAGCCGATCGAATATCTTCCAATTGGGCAGGGAAACGCGCTGCTGGCGCATGACGATAATCGATCGACCAAACCACATAGCCCTGAGCGGCAATATAACGGTTAAAGGTATCATCGCTATCCGGATTACCGCGTTGCCATGCACCACCATAAATCGAGATAATCCCTGGATATTTCCCCGCATGCGCTGGACGATAGATATTGAGCGATAATATCACTCCATCAGGATGTGCAAAGGGAATATTCCGCTCGACGCGGACTTGAGGCTGGGGAATACCTCGCCATAAATCTTCTCCAATCAGGGGTTTCGATCGCATGTTAGCTGCGATTGATCGCGCAAGATCGTGCTGGTAATCTCGCCCTAAGCTGGCAATCATCGCCTGTTCTGCCTGTTGTTGCACCGCAGCAAATTGCAGTAGTGGCGAGGCACTCAAACCCACAGCTAGAACGATCGCACCCAAACTCATCAGCGCTCTTCGTCGTTTGTGCCCAGATCTACGCCAATGCTCGATCCTACTGAAAATTAGTGTCACTACATTCAGACAAAGTATGCCAGGACTTAATTCTGGTGCGCCGATACTCAATGGTAGTAGGGCATAAATCGGTGCGGGTAGGACAATCCAAATACTTAAAAATATTCCTCCTAACGTTAACAGCCACAATAAGTACTTGTGCAAAATAAATTTTTAGTTGAGAGAGAAAATAGGGAATAGGGAATAGTGGGTTGCAATCCAATCGAGCTGACGGTAATTATTCGATCGATTCTGATTTTAGACGTTTTATCTCCTGTAATAATGCATCTTCTTCTGTCGTGTAGATGATATCTCGATCGGTAATTTTATGCTGTTTGGCAAATTGTTTGGCATAGTTTAATTTCTCTTTAATTAAATCTGATTGTTTCAATAAACTTACTTGTTGATGTCGATTACAATTACGGCGGCGTACTTGCAAATCTTGATATTTTACCCAGAAATAACGGATAGATGGAATTATTACTAATCCAATCCCATAGATATTCAATACTAACATTGCGGCACCGATCGATCCACTAATTAGGTATTTGCCTAGCATAATTGCTAAGATTTCAATCCCCACAATGTTAGCGATAAATAACCCGATCGCCCAACGAATTTGGGTATAATTAGCCTTGCTAAATTTCCATTTGCGTTCGCGCAGGCACTGCGGTAATCTCACAAACTCTTCAGGTGCATCCTTAAGTGTTGTTTGCAAATCGGGAAAATGATATACCAATTGTCCAGTTGGACTGACTTCAGGGATACCGTTAAATTTCATTAATACTGGCAACATATAGTTTTCATATTCTCGATCAAACCCTTGCCCTAAATCATCTAAATACGGTGCAATTTGTTCACCGATCGCTACTCCTTGTTGGCGATGAATCAGATTACCAATATAACTCCAGCGACGTTGTTCGAGATCGGCATTTGGATTGCCATCGCCAAATAATACTGAAAACACTGCTTCTAAAAAATTTAACGGTTTTCGGTATGTTTTTGCTCTAATTGGTAGTTTAGACTTTTGTGGGGAATTAGGCGAATCAGATAATTTTTTACTACCAAAATCCCAAATATCGCTTCTGAAAATTTCTAAAACACACCGACCTAAGTTACCAGGACTAGAACTAATTGCAATTACCAAGATTGTCAAGTAAACGAAACTAATCGAGGTAATTAATAAAGTGCCAAATGAAATTTTAATTAGATAAAATACTACTGCCCAAATCCGATCGAGCCAAGCTCGAATTTGTAGCCGGACATATTTACGGATTAAAACTTGACGGAAATCTGGCGGGAAGACATAAATAACTTCACCACGATCGGTAACTTGCAGATGTCCCCCAGTCTCATTCGCTAATGCCAGCAAACCCGAACGTGCTGTTTCTAAATGTAGTCCAGCGGATGTCGCTACATCTCCACAATTAACTCGATAATCAAGTTTTTCTACCGCTGTCATGAGTTGAGGATCGATCTTCATCACATTTTGCCTGGTAACAATTTGCTAACTTGTGGACTCTAACTCATTCGATCGTCAATTTCGGTACTGTAAAGATTACGACATCGGGTTTATCTGCCAGATGAGGTAAGTCTAATCACCACTAGCCACTAGCCACTAATCACTAATCACTAATCACTGCTCACTAACCACTGTCTTGATGCGCTTTCAAAACTAACTGCGAATCTCACTAGTTTCGGAATCGCGATAGGTTACGTTTGTTACTAAAATTTTATCTAAATTTAGCTAGACTTGCTATATATTAGGGCAAGGAAGTCCTACTTGTGCCAATAATGCCGTCCCATAAGCAGCATCGCGATGTTGAGAGAGGGAAACTGTTACTGGTAAATGCTGTTGGCGGATCTGCATCCAGACTGGATTTTGGGCACCACCACCAGCCGTATAAATTGCACTCAATGGTGTCGCACCCAATTGGGCTAATAATTGATAACCCCGTGCTTCGATGTTAGCGATGCCAACTAACATGCCATATAAAAAATTAGCAGCTCGATCGGGTCGAGGCGTAAGTCGAGGTGCTAAATTAGGATCGTTTATCGGGAAACGCTCGCCCGGACTCAGTAAGGGATAATAGTCGAGATCGCCCGATCGATCGAGATTAATTTCCTGACTGAGAGTAACTAATTCCGCATCGCTAAAATAATGCCTGAGCACTGCACCACCAGTATTGGAGGCTCCACCTACCAACCATAAATCACCCCAGCGGTGACTATAAATCCCAGATTGAGGATCGTCAACCCGCGTGTGACTGAGCAGTTTGATCACTAATGTCGAACCCAAAGAGGTGACTGCTTCCCCTGGCATCGTCGCCCCACTTGCCAGAAAAGCTGCAATACTATCCGTAGTTCCCGCACATACAACGCAGTCAGCCGCTATCCCTAAATCCCGAGCAACTTGTGGCAAGATCGTGCCGATGGGTGTACCTGGTGGCAGGATCTGGGGTAATAATGGGCGGTATGGGTGCCGTTCGAGCCAATCGGGGTAGCAAAACGATTGCACGTCATAACCCAGTTTGAGGGCATTGTGATAGTCACTCCAGCCCAATTTACCATGCAGATGGAATGCCAACCAATCTGCCTGATGGAGTAAATACTTCGCTTGACTAAAATTAGGTTGAGTGGCAAACCAGTATAATTTTGCTAAACTCGATGTGGCATTAATCACAGCATGTCCTGGCGGCGCGATCGATCTTAATTGCGCTAATGCCGATTTCCCTCGATCGTCATAGTATAAGATTGGCGCACCAACGATTTTCCCGTCAGCATCACACAATAGCACTGTTGAAGACGTTCCATCGATCGCTACCCGCGCTACCCGAGATTTAATGGCAATCGGAATCGATCTGATCAGCTCAAATAATATTTTTCGCCAATCGTTGTCAGCCCCAACATCTTTCGCACCCCACCACAAGACATTACGATCGGTATCGATCGCTACCAATCTTGCGCCAGATGTGCCAAAATCTATGCCGAGAGAAACTGTCATATTTTTATTTTGTATCAAAAGTTACATGCTCAACTCGTTCCATAGTGATACAAAATATACAAGTTGGTGCAGTCACATTAACATCGCAACACACCATAGCAGGAGTAATTAAAGTTGAAAAATATTGCAGCAATTATCCGCCCTTTCAAACTAGATGAAGTAAAAATTGCCTTAGTTAACGCTGGAATCGTCGGGATGACGGTATCCGAAGTCAGGGGATTTGGGAGACAAAAGGGGCAAACCGAACGTTATCGCGGCTCCGAATATACTGTTGAGTTTCTCCAAAAGCTCAAGGTCGAAGTTGTGGTTGAAGATGCTCAAGTGGAGATGGTAGTAGATAAGATTATCACTGCTGCTCGTACAGGTGAAATCGGTGATGGCAAAATTTTTGTCAGCCCTATCGAGCAAGTCGTGCGCATTCGGACTGGCGAGAAAAATATCGAAGCTGTCTAGTCTTTACATTCTACAATTTTAGGCTACCCATTTACCGATTGGCCGAGGTTTGCATCTCGGCTTTTTTTGTCGGTCGACATAGATAGATATTATGTCTCAGACAATCTTAATTTTCGAGTCTCAACAGTGGAACTGCGATATCTACCGATAATTATTATTCGAGTAAAATCTGCGCCAACAACTTTCTAGCAACCGGATTTGATATATATGCCGGAATTTGTAAGGATTGATAATTAGCTTGTACTTGGGATGAAAGATTGGTTGACTTAAAAATGCCGACAAAGGAAAAGGTACTCTAGCTCGTTCGTCACTAGACACGATCGGTTTTGGTGGTAATGTGAATTATTTGGAAATGATTATCGCGCGATCAGTATGATGTTATTCAAACAGAATCTTAATCGATCGAATATTGATTATTTAGTAAAATTTTACCAATTCTCAAAATATTTGTACTCAGTAGAATGACTTATCGATCGTCTATTTGTCTGTAAGACAATCCCAGCAAGCATCCAGCCAAGTTTATTCACTCGCACAACCGCGAGCGGGGCTGAGTGAAATCGATCGATAATGCAATAACTTGTCGATCGATCATCCGCCTTTTACACCAGTAGACTAGAAAAATGTGTGCGAACAGCTACATCACATGCACCAATTTAGGGCAGTGGCGATCGATTTGTCAGGTTATTCAGCTAAGATTAAGGGTGCTATTCGCTGACCTCAGATTGCGATTGTCTTGTTGCAGTTACCCGATCGGGATACCCAGCTTCACTGCACCGCTGTTGTGGCAGGTCGCAACCAACTAGCCTTTGGGGTGCGAGCGGCAAATTATCATAATTCAGGTAAATCAAGGAACGTATATGAGCGGAAATGTATTAGACAAAGTAAAAGCAGTAATTTCAGATAAATTGGAAGTAGAAGCTAGTAAAATTACTCCTGAAGCCAATTTTTCCGACGATTTGGGAGCTGACTCCCTCGATGTAGTCGAACTCGTGATGGCACTCGAAGAAGAATTTGATATCGAGATTCCTGACGAAGAAGCAGAAAAACTGCAAACTGTTCAAGCTGTAATCGACTATATCGATGCTAAACAAGGCTAGTAAGATAGTGATTATTAGCTAGCGTAAATCGATCGCCCTTCATCCATCCATTCTCCGATCTCTCTATATTCATCATGGCAAATTCCGATCCACAAGAACAGCGAAGCTATCGCAAACGTGTTGTTATTACTGGTTTAGGTGCAATTACACCCATTGGAAACACCTTAGCTGAATATTGGGACGGCTTGGTGAGTGGACGGAATGGAATTGGACCGATTACTCATTTCGATGCAGCTAAACATGACTGTCGGATTGCGGGAGAAATCAAAAATTTTGACCCGCTTTTATATCTAGACAAAAAAGAAGCCAAACGGATGGATCGCTTTTCCCAGTTGGCTGTATGTGCCAGTAAGCAAGCGATCGCCGATGCAGGTTTAACGATCGACGACACGAATGCCGAACATGTTGGTGTAATTATTGGCACGGGCATTGGGGGATTGAAAATCCTCGAGGAACAACAGGAAATATATCTCAATAAAGGGCCGAGTCGTTGCAGTCCGTTTATGATTCCGATGATGATTGCCAATATGGCAGCCGGACTAGTGGCAATCCAACTGGGTGCCAAAGGTCCTAACTGCTGTACCGTAACGGCCTGTGCGGCGGGTGCAAATGGGATCGGTGAAGCATTTAGACTGATTCAAGGTGGCTACGCTCAGGCGATGATTTGCGGCGGTACGGAGGCAGCAATTACACCATTAGGTATTGCCGGATTTGCGGCTTGCAAAGCTGTCTCAACGCGCAATGACGATCCTACCCATGCTTGTCGGCCGTTTGATACTGGTCGTGATGGATTTGTGATGGGTGAAGGTTCGGGGATTTTAGTACTAGAAGAATTGGAACATGCCCAACGTCGGGGGGCAAAAATATATGCCGAAATTGTCGGCTATGCCATGACCTGCGATGCTTATCACATGACTGGGCAATCGCCTGGTGGGGTTAATGCCGCCCGAGCGATGTCTTTGTGTCTGAAAGATGCTGGGTTGGCACCTGAAGCTGTTAGTTATATCAATGCTCACGGCACCAGTACGCCAATTAACGACCCCACCGAAACAGCGGCAATTAAAAAGGCATTGGGAGCGCATGCTTATCAAATTGCCGTCAGTTCGACTAAATCGATGACTGGTCACCTCTTGGGTGGTGCTGGCGGTATTGAAGGTGTAGCTTCAGCCTTAGCTATTTATCACGATCTACTCCCGCCGACAATTAATTTAGAAAATCCAGAAGCCGATTGCGATCTTGATTATGTCCCACATGTGAGCCGATCGGCGATCGTTGATGTAGCTCTGTCCAACTCCTTCGGGTTTGGCGGACATAATGTTACTTTAGCGTTCAAAAAATATCGATAATTTGCGATTGCCATAAGCGCAAAGCGCAGGCTCTGCCAACGCGAAGCGTCTCGTTGGCGTAGCCTCTCGAAGAGAAGGCAAGCTTCACGAACGATTTAGAGGTGGCTGGGAGCATTAATTCTAGTCACCACTGATTAAGTTTCACAATCTATTCAGATTGTATGAGTCATAAATATGCAAAAATCTAAAGACAGTAATTTTTATCTCCGAGTAACTACTTAAGTAAAGATAACTTGAGGCAGTTACTAACAAACAGTTAAGAAAATATTGCTAGAGGTAACTTTGTGCAGAGTAAACGGATCTTAATAATTGATAACGAACCATCGATCCGCGAAGTCGCTCAAATTTGCCTAGAAACTGTCGCTGGGTGGCAAACAATTATCGCAGGCTCTGGCTGGGAAGGATTGATAACAGCCGAACGCGAACAACCAGATGCGATTTTATTAGACGTAATGATGCCAGAGCTAGATGGACTAGCAACCTTCGAGCGGCTCCAGGCAAACCCCTCAACTAGATCGATCCCCGTAATTTTACTGACTGCTAAAGTTCAAACGTCTGATTGTCAATATTACACCGATCTTGGTATTCGATCGACAATCGCTAAACCATTTAGCCCATTAGAATTAGCTCACCAAATCGCCACAATTTTAGACTGGAAACTTTGAGAATTAATTAGATCGAAACTAGCCATTAGTAGCGGGAGCAGGTCATGAAGATTTTAGTAGTTGAAGACGACCTACTAGTGGCTGATACACTCAGAGATATGCTGTCTAGGCATAACTATGCTGTCGAAATTGCTCGTGATGGTCGAGCTGGATTAGACTGCATTGAAGCATTTAATTATGACCTCTTATTATTCGATGTAGTGCTGCCCAAACTCGATGGGATTAGCCTCTGTCGTCATGTGCGATCGCGTGGCTATCTGATGCCGATTTTACTGCTCGCAAGTAACGATAGCAAACACGATCGAGCTGTTGGTTTAGATGCTGGGGCAGATGACTACATTGTCAAAACCTTCGATCCAGAAGAGCTACCAGCGCGGATTCGCGCTCTATTGCGACGTGGGAATGATACTTCACAACCCATTTTGAGCTGGCAAGGTTTGGATCTCGATCCGCGTAATTGTAAGGTTACTTACCAACATCAACTCCTCACACTCACTCCGAAAGAATATGCCTTGCTCGAACTGTTCTTGCGCCATAGTCAGCAGTTATTTAGTTGTGGCACAATTTTAGAACATTTATGGGCTTATGATGATGTTCCGAGTGAGGAGGCAGTCCGCACCCATATTAAAGGCTTGCGACAAAAACTCAAAGCAGCTGGCGCACCCCACAATCTGGTCGAAACTGTCTATGGTATTGGCTATCGACTTAAATCCGATCGTCCGCCAACGCCGCTCGCCGAGTCTGGGGTAGTAGCCAAGGGACAAAAAAGTCATGTAGTTGACACTAATAGCGCGGTTTCGTCTGTGGCGGCGATTTCACCATCAGACACACCACAACTCCTAACCACAATTTGGGAACGATATTACCACCAAACGATCGAGCGGGTCGAACTGATCGAGCGGGCGATTGCTGCCCTTACGGCTGGTACTTTGAGTACAGCAGCTCGGATCGATGCTTGTCAAGCTGCTCATACGCTCGCAGGTGCTTTGGGTACATTTGGGCTACCACTCGGTTCTCAAGCTGCCAAACAAATCGAATTATTACTCGATGTCAATCTCGATCTGACTCCCACCCAGATCGATCGATTACAGAGTAGCGTAAACGATCTGCGGCGAGAGATTGAGACTAGAGTCCAGGGCGCTGAAGGTGAAACTACAATTGCGACACCAGTACTAGATCGAGTACCAGAGCAATTATCGGTTAAGGTAGAGGCTAACCCAACGACTCAATTGCTGCTGATCGCTCAAGATCCAGCTTTAACGTCAATGGTGCAGGAGGCTACCGCAGGTAAATTTGTCACGATCTGTGCAACCGAACTAACTTCTACCCAATTAGCGCAAACACCAGATTTAATCATTCTCGATCTCGATTGCTTCCCTCAAGACACCGATGCTTGGACTGTGCTCGCAGACTTAGAACGAGATCATCCTACCATACCCGTCTTGGTATTAAGCCACCCCAACAGCGAGGACGATCTTAGTGACACATTAGATCCAACACAGAGGCTACAACAACGCATCGAAGTTGCGCGTAGAGGCGCACGGATGTTGCTCTCGAAGCCCATATCCGATCGACAGATCTCCAGCGCGATCGATCGAGTATTGCAACAAGTTCATGCCCATCAAGCTCACATTCTCATCGTCGATGACGACTTATTATTGTTATCAGGCATGACAGCTATATTAGCTCCAGCAGGGATGACGGTGACGACATTATCGGAACCAGACCGATTTTGGGACACACTAGAAGCTTGCAGCCCAGATTTACTCATCCTCGACTTGGATATGCCAATTTACAACGGCATCGAATTGTGTCGTGCCGTTCGCATCGATCCTCAATGGGCAACTTTACCAATTATGTTTGTAACCGCTCATCCACCAGCACAGGCGATCGATCGGGTCTTTGCAGCTGGGGCTGATGACTTTATCCCTAAGCCCGCCCTCGCTTCTGCACTAGTCGCCCGCATCATCAATCGACTCGAACGGAGTAGGCTGCAACGATCTTCGAGCCTCGATCATCGATCTTCACTAGGCTGAGGATTGATGTCGATCCGATTATCCTTCAACAGCAGTAGGAAGTTAGTATTATTGTCGCCGAGGTACGGAAATCCCGAAACCCGCCACATCGCCAGACAACCTACAATGCTGGTAAGTAATTACGATCGCCACCACATTGCCCCATGACAGTGCTAGAACAAGGTAACATCAGTATCCATACCGAGAATATCTTTCCCATCATTAAGAAGTCTCTGTATACCGACCATGAAATCTTTCTCCGCGAGCTAATTTCCAACGCCGTCGATGCGATTGCCAAAGTCAAAATGGTTTCCTTTGCAGGCGACTTTAGCGGCAAAATCGGCGAACCTGCAATTCATCTGTCGATCGACAAAGATAAAAAGACGCTAACGATCGCTGATAATGGCATCGGGATGAGTCTGGATGAAGTCAAAAAATATATCAATCAAGTTGCTTTTTCTAGTGCCGAAGAATTCGTTCAAAAATATCAAAAAGAGGGCGACCAACAAATTATCGGACACTTCGGACTAGGCTTTTATTCCTCCTTTATGGTGGCAAGTCTCGTCGAAATCGATACTCTCTCCTACCGCGACGGAGCAACCGCCGTACACTGGTCTTGCGATGGTTCGCCCAGCTTTGAAATTAGCGAATCGAGTCGAACAGAACGCGGTACGACGATTACGCTCACGCTCCAAGATGAAGAAGCAGAATATTTAGAACCAGCACGGATTAAGAACTTAGTTAAAACCTATTGCGACTTCATGTCGGTACCGATCTCCCTTGATGGTGAGGTATTGAATAAACAAAAGGCTTTATGGAAAGAATCAGCTCAAAGTTTAACTAAAGAAGATTATCTCGAATTTTATCGGTATCTCTATCCCTTTGAAGAAGATCCATTGCTGTGGGTACACCTGAATACCGATTATCCGTTCGCGCTGAATGGGATTCTTTATTTTCCCAAATTGCGCCCAGATTTAGATCTGACTAAAGGACAGGCAAAACTATTTTGCAATCAGGTATTTGTGAGCGATCGCTGCGATGAAGTGATTCCCAAATTTCTGTTACCATTACGGGGAGTTATCGATAGTACCGATATCCCGTTAAATGTATCGCGGAGTGCCCTAACTAACGATCGCACCGTCCGTCGGATTGCCGATTATATTGC
>JBJOOY010000383.1:0-5813 GCA_046051065.1 Cyanobacteriota bacterium | reverse complement strand
AGGATAGCAACATGGGAAGACACCAAACAGGATGATGGATTATTGGTGGTAATGCACGCACAAAGTCATCAGTAATGATGTATGAGCAACTTGGGACGATCGGGGGTAGATCCACTTCTATTATAGTACATTTTTACTGAAAATAGGTGGGGTGGAGTTAAATTGTACGCTGAATTTCGATCGAAACTCAAGCCCCCAGATGTGGCGTAGTGCAAAGGTTCTGACACCAATCGGTTCGTTATTCGATCGGATGGCAGAGTGGGGCGTGCGTGGGATTGTCCGGCGGCGAATCTAACTCAGCCGTGCCAAATAATAAATAATCGATCGCTAATTTCTGTGAGATACAGTTAAATCGACAGGTATGATAAACATGTAGTCTTGGGGTGCAATTGTGAACAAATTTCGACAAGCTGTTGCCGATCGTCAGTTCCTAATTACGGCTGAAGTTGCTCCACCGAAAGGGGGGGATATTTCGCATATGTTACAGATGGCGGGTAGCTTAAAAGGGCGCGTTCATGCGGTAAATATTACCGATGGGAGTCGAGCCGTGATGCGGATGTCACCCCTAGCAGCAGCAGTAATTTTGATGCAACAGGGAATCGAGCCAGTGTGTCAATTTGCTTGTCGCGATCGCAATCGGATCGGACTTCAAGGCGATTTATTAGGTGCCCATGCGCTCGGCATCCAGAATATTTTAGCCCTCACTGGCGACCCGATCAAAGCAGGCGATTATCCTCATGCTAAGGCAGTATTCGATCTCGAAGCGGTGAGACTGCTCAAGACGATCGGTTGTCTCAATCAAGGCTGTGATGACAACCATAAACCTTTACCAGATGGGGCTACGGATCTATTTGTGGGTGCAGCGGTAGATCCGCAATCCAAGAGTCGATCGGGTTTACAGCGACGATTCGAGCAAAAAGTCGCCGCAGGTGCCCAATTTTTCCAGAGTCAGTTAATTTCTGACTTTGATGTGCTGGAGCAATTCATGGATCAAATTGCCAATAGTTATCAAAAACCGATCCTGGCTGGAATTTTTCTACTTAAGTCCGCCAAAAATGCCGAATTTATCAACCGGAATGTACCTGGGGTTGAAATCCCTCAACAGACGATCGATCGCCTGGCAAAGTCCCCAGAACCCCTCTTAGAAGGGATAAGAATTGCGGCCGAACAGGTGCGACTAGCCAGTCAATTGTGTCAAGGGGTCCATCTGATGGCAGTCAAGCGCGAAGATTTAATTCCCCAAATTCTCGATTTAGCGGAAATTCCGCCGCTGGATAGGGGATAGGGAATTGTGATTCTGATAGGGGTTGCTAACTTGAGATCGATTTTATTCAGCAAAT
The DNA here is from genome assembly GCA_046051065.1 of Cyanobacteriota bacterium. Classification (GTDB taxonomy): domain Bacteria; phylum Cyanobacteriota; class Cyanobacteriia; order Cyanobacteriales; family Chamaesiphonaceae; genus Chamaesiphon. The sequence goes on along the minus strand of JBJOOY010000383.1, from coordinate 4,473 downwards.
TTTAGCGCAGATGCGATCTCTAGGCTGCTGTTGGGGAACAGTAAAGTAGGTGTTTCTACTAATTAGAATACTCACTAGCTAAAGTTTTAACCAAAACCTTCCAATGAGTTTTAATTTTGCATACTTATCTGGAGGTAAACTCTACCTCAAATTTGGTCAGGCGAAAGTCCAAGCCATCAAGAGCGAGTTTGGACAAGCCGCTCAGGAACGAGGATGGCAAATGCAGCGACGCAATGGCTGGAAACGAAAACATGCAATGTCAACTGGATTAGCTGGCGATGTTTCTCCTGTAGATGCGGTCGTGCCGATTGCGGTGCAAGGTGTTTGCCCGACTAGTGCCGATCGCTTGATCTATACGCTCGAAGCTGGAGAAATTGGCGGGATCTTTACCCTCGAACGGCTACCAGTCTCAATTAGCGATCAACAACAACCTAAAGAAAAAAGATTATTTCACAGTGCTGATTTTAAGGTCGATCGGGTTCATTTTCACCCCGAACATAAATTAATTGCCTGTGCGGTAGTCCGCAAAGATGGGACGGCAAATATTGCCACCATGCCTGTCGATGCAGTTCACCTCGAAGAGGTAACTGAAGGTGATGCGATCGATCTCGCACCTAAATGGGTACCTGGAGATCGTAAAGCAATCGTGTTTCAATCCTCCGGTATCAGTCGCAATCGATCGGGTTACATTATCGAACACGAGCATTCGACGATTCAGCTATTAGATCTCGATCGACAGGAAGTGGTTGCTCTGGCCAGCGACCCCAAATATGACCTGCTCAGCCCTCAAATATCTACTGATGGTACCCTGTACTATATTCGCCGTCCCTACCAACCGCTGCGCCAGCAAATTGAATTTTCACACATACTCAAGGAGATCGTCCTGATCCCCGCTCGGTTATTGACAGCAATTTTTGGGTGGCTCAATTTCTTTACCCACCGTTATACAGGAAAATCTTTATTTGTAGCCAGTCAGACTCAACCAGTTGCGAATCAACAGATGTTTTTATTGGGTAGAGTGGTGAATATCGGAGTGGAAATGGAACGCAATCGACGATTTGGGGATGCCGATTCTCCTGCTTTAGTCCCGCGTTCGTGGCAACTGATCGAACAACCGCTGCATGGGGAACCTCAAGTTATTGGTGCTGGGGTGTTAGCTTTTGATGTCGGATTGGATGGGAAGATCGTTTATAGTAACGGTAGTGCTATTTATGGGATCTGCCCTGGTGGCGTCGTAGAGCGGTTAGTAATCGATCGACCAATCGAGCAAGTAGTGACGATCGAGCAGGGTAACGATCTTAATTAGAAAGGTTGGCTGTTATTTAAGCACTATCGATCGGTTCAATGGGTTGGTAATCGCGACAACCCTCACAAGTCGTGGCAGCAGGATGCACGGCGCAGCGAATTAATAGAGAACGTGCATTATACTCACAAGTCAGATCGCCAATCCCTTCTAAATTGTCACTCCAAATTTGGCCGGAATCGAATGTTTCATACTCGAAAGAAATTGTAATTTCTGAATTCTCCTCATTTTCCTCGCGATCGATTAAACCAGATGGTAAAGTTTGCCCGATAGCTTGCCGTGAATTCCGAATTTCAGCGATGCGAGCAACTCGTGCCCTCCGAGCTGGACTCCAGGATGCTTCATCGATAATTTGCTGTAATTCCAAATTCAATCGATTCAAATCGTAGAGATCTTGGATCGATAAGTTAGGCGTTCTCGATCGAATAGTCTCGATCGACTGGGTCACAATCGATAATCGTTCGTCGCGAGATCTTTGCGAATCAATCCGTAATTGTGAGCTGACCGAGCGCGGTCTGTCAGCAAAAGCCGACGAGCTGGATGGAAGGGATAAAGTTGTCGAACTGAGCAACTTCATGCGCCAAGCTGCAATCGATTGCGAGCCGATTTGATACATCCCAAACCCGATCACCACACAGATAGATATGCTTAAGAAAGCGACGATTACACTGATCGTACTACTAGCAACAACCGTAATATACAGACAGATCCAGAAAATTAAGATAGCGCGGATTGATCGAGAACTCAAAGCTAAAAATACGAAAATTACAAATAATAAACCACCGAATGTTAGTCGGGTAGTTTTTTCAATGCGCGATCGATATTCTAAGGCTAAAATACATCGATCGATATAGGTCTTCTAGCTAAGATCGTGCTGATGCTCGAAAATTCACTAGTGGAAATGTGCAGAGTCGACCATCGATCGCCATATCCAGAGCAGATCGCCCTAGCCAATCCCTTAATCTCCAAATATTCATAATTCCCCAAACATTGAGGGGCAAAAGGCTTGGAGATTAACAGCAGCTAGTCAAAGTATTATCTTTAATCCCCTTTCCGCTCTTGTAACAACAAGATATAATAGAGGGCTGGAGCTTAAGCGACTCACTTCGGATCAGATTGAGTGAATCACATTACTTATTGTAACGATAAGTCGATCTAGAACTTAGACGAGCTTTGTGTAAAATTCCTTAGTGCTCTACATATTCATTGTGCGATTCTTACTCTTATGAACGAAAAAAAAGTAGAAGATCCTAAATTGGTGATAATTTACTTTGCCAATGGCACTGTACAGTGGGTAAAATCTGGCAGTACAAATCAGTGGTCTAGGGAGGGTGGCAGAGTAAACAAATTTTTTGAAAGCAGAGTTTATCAAACTGCTAAAGGCGAAAAAATCAAGATCAAGCAGCATTTTAAACTGTTGAACACGGTCTTTATGGATGTCAGTACTGGGGCATTTTTAGACACGGTGCGTGAGGATCTACTGGGGTTAGTTCCCGATCCTAATGATGTGGTTGAGTATTATAAGTGGTGGGATGTCGATTGGACTTGTCCGATCATCTTTGAACCAAAACCAGATCGGAAGGCAATCAAAAGCCCTGTGATTCGGAGCTAAGCTGTTAAGCATCTAGAGAGTGGACATTTTTCCTCTCATCCAGCCATTGTTGTAAAATCACAGCAGCGGCAATGCGATCGATTGTCGCTTTGTTTTGTGATACTGAAATCTTCGCTGCGATCATCATTTGTTCGGCAGCGTATGATGTCAAGCGTTCGTCTACATACTCGATTGGTAATTCTAGTGCTGTCGATACTCTTCGTGCAAATTTCTGCACTTGTTTCGCCTGAGTACCGATTTTGCCATCCATAGTGTAGGGTAACCCAATCACGAGGGTTTCTACCTGTCGATCGAGAATAATTTCGGTTAGTTGCGCGATATCCTCCGGCAAAGAACTTCGCCAAATCGTCGTAATCCCCGTCGCCATCAATCCCAAACCATCGCACCCAGCTACCCCAATTCGCTTATTTCCGACATCCAATCCTAATGCTGCTACTCTCATCATCAGAAATTAAGCACTTTCTTCAAATCTTAACCCTATCCCTAACTGCTGGTACAATTAATAAGGACATTAGTTGTCCATTCTACAACTGTCAACGCAATGAATAGACCGATCGGAATTGACTTGTTTGCTGGGGCTGGAGGGATGTCTCTGGGTTTCGAGCAAGCTGGTTTTGATATTGCAGCGGCGGTAGAAATCGATCCGATTCATTGCGCCACACATGAGTACAACTTCCCGCATACGACAACTATTTGCGCGAGTGTTCTCGATCTGACAGGTGATGAAATTCGCCTACGTTCTCAATTGGGTAGTAAAGAGATCGATGTTGTATTTGGTGGTGCGCCCTGTCAAGGTTTTTCCCTCATGGGTAAAAGGGTTTTTGACGATCCTCGAAATCAATTAGTATTTCACTACGTTCGGTTAGTAACAGAATTAAACCCAAAATATTGTGTATTTGAAAATGTTAAGGGTTTAACTTTAGGCAAACACTCACAATTTCTAGATGAATTAATCGCATCTTTAGACGATGCTGGATATAATATTTTGACACCATATCAGGTGTTAAATGCTGCCGATTATGGTGTACCCCAAGATCGGCGGCGGCTATTTTTGATCGGGATCCGCAAGGGTTTAACAGTTCCCGCATATCCACAACCCGATCGCATCAAAACTACTGTTTGGGAGGCAATTGGCGATTTACCAAATGCTGACAATTTTAAAGCATTAAATAAGATTGATCGAGTATCGGTAGAATGGGAAACACACAGTCTCTATGCCAAGAGATTGCGTGGTTTGATCGGTGATCCTGATGACTATAGTTACCCGCGTAAATTCGATCCTAACTTACTCACTTGTAGTCTGCGCACCGAACACACTAATGCTTCTAGAGCTAGGTTTGAAGCTACTCTCCCTGGTAAAACCGAATCAATTAGCCGATTTCGCAAACTTCACCCAGATGGATTGTGCAACACATTAAGAGCGGGTACTGATAGTGCCAGAGGCGCACATACTTCACCTCGTCCGATTCATCCCTATTTACCAAGGGTAATCACCGTCAGAGAGGCGGCAAGATTACATTCCTATCCCGATTGGTTCCGGTTTCATGCAACTAAATGG
>JBJOOY010000382.1:0-3419 GCA_046051065.1 Cyanobacteriota bacterium | reverse complement strand
GATCGAGACGAAGGCACTATTTAAGATGTATCGCCAAAATGGGTAGCGGGTGAATAGCTCGATATATCGATCGAATGTGAATTGGGTGGGGAAATAAACTGTGGGAACGGCGGAAATGTCTCGATTCAGTTTGACTGAGGTGAGGACTTGCCACAAGATCGGTGCGAGGCAGAAGATAACGATGCCTAGCGTTGCCAATAGCAGGAGGATCTGTTGAAATGAGATGCCTCTGCTGGCAGGAATCGGTTTGGTAGATTTAGTCATAGTTTAATGCCTCCTGACGTGCGGGTGCGGGATTTATTTAGGAAGAAAGCCGCGATCGCGACTGCTGCGACTAATAATAAAAATGTCACCACAACGAGGGCTGCGCCATATCCAAAGTCTAGATAACGCATGATGGTTGCATAGACATAGAGGGATACTACTTCGGTTGCGCCACCCGGCCCGCCACCAGTCATGACGGTAATTAGGTCGAAAATACCGAAGGCTTGAGCGAAGCGGAATAGTAGTGCGATTAGAATTTGCGGCATTAGCAGTGGTAGGGTAATCTGCTGAAAGCTTTGCCACGGTGTTGCACCTTCGATCGAGTGTGCTTCATATAAGTCGGATGAAATCGATTGCAGTCCAGCCAGCAGCAGAATGCTAATAAAGGGCGTAGTTTTCCAAATATCAGCAAAAATTACGCTCACCATTGCTAAGTTTGGGTCGCCTAACCAGTTAATGCTCGTATTAATCAACCCCAATCGCATGAGAATGTCATTAATCACACCAAATTGATCGTTAAAGATCCAAGTCCAGGCTAGTCCAATCAAGGCAGTTGGCAATGCCCAGGGTAAGATCGCGATCGTCCGGACGACATTTCGCCCCCGGAACGATCGATTTAAAACTAGGGCAATTCCTAAGCCTAGCAATAGTTCTAGACAAACAGATGTAGATGTAAATACCGTCGTCGTCCAGCAACTTTGCCAAAACCGACCATCGCCGATCATCCGAGTGTAATTATCCAGTCCAGAGAAGACAGGTTCCAGTTTTGTACCGAGATTGCGGGTAAATAAACTCAACCACAATGCCCGACCGATCGGGTAGGCAAAGACTACAATTAAAAGTAGTAAGGCGGGTAATAATAGCAACCAGCCAGTAATTTTGTCGCGATATTCCGGCATTGAGGTGCCGCGCTTGCGGATCGATCGAGTAGTCATCCTTTCACCCTCCTCCCTAACAGTTGACGTGTTTCAGTTGCCGCAGCCTGCATGGCTCGATCGGCACTAATTCGATCGGTCAGCGCGGCACTAAGGTAACGTTGGAGAATATCCGATACCTGAGCATATTGCGCGATCGGCGGACGGAGGACGGCATTTTTTGATACCTCTTGTAGTTTGGGGAAATGGGGATATTTTGCGACAACTTGTGGATCTGTAAATAAGGCTTTGCGGCTGGGGACGTAGCCTGCATCTAAAATTAATTTACGTTGTACCGCCTCACTCGTGAAATATTTAATTACTTCCCAGGCTTCCTGGGGATGTTTGGAAGATGTGGCAATCCCCAAACCCCAACCACCCAAGCAAGCTCCACCGTTGTGTCCAGGTGTACCCATCATTGCTTTAATCGCAAATTTCCCTTTAATTGGCGAATCGGACTCATTACCTTTCGGCCAAGCATAGGGCCAGCTCCGCATAAATGCCACTCGACCGCCTTGGAACAGGCGACGGGCTTCTTCTTCCTGATATGTGGTCACACCTGGGGGCGATACACCCTGTTTGATGGTATCGCGGAGGAACTCGATCGCTTTAAGCGGTTCTGGCCGATCTAGTCCTACTTCCAGCGAATCTGGCTTCACCCAAAAGCCGCCATAACCTTGGAGTACTTCAGCAAACATGGCAACCAAGCCCTCATATTGACGACCTTGCCACACATAGCCCCAATCGATCTTGCCAGCTTTTTTCAAGGTTTGAGCGATCGAGATTGTCTCGGCAAATGTAGTTGGTGGATTCAATCCAGATGCTGTAAGCAAGTCTTCGCGGTAGTACAGCATCCCTAAATCGGAACGAATCGGGATCCGGTACAGCTTGCCTTCATAGCGCCCCGCATCGATATCCCGAGGTGAAAATGCGGCAGTTTCTGCTGGTGTAATTCGAGATGAAAGATCTTGGAGCCAGCCTGCTGCGGCAAATTTCGATGTCCAGACCACATCCATATTCACTAGGTCATAAGGAGAATCACCCAGAATAAAAGATGAAGTATAAAGATTTTCGACCAGATCGGCGGAATTTGGCCCTTCAAGTAGGTTGAGGCGAATATGTGGATGTTTTTGCTCGAACTCGGCGATTAACCCCTGTTTCCAAGGTTGAGCATCTGGGGTCGTCATCAGCAAATTAAGTGTTACAACTTGCTGACTCAGCGCTACCCAGGCAAATAATCCAATTCCCAGTAACAGAGCCAGAAATAGAACGTTGCGCCAAAAACTAGGTTTTCGCTGTCGATCGAGTGGCTGGCGATCCAACATATCTGAATTATTACTCCGATCTATTGTTGACAATTGCGACAAATTTGGAGACGATGATTCGTCTTGGTAGTTCGATTGGGATGTCGATCGAAAGTTATGCAACCCAATTCCACTAAGTGAATGTTAAGCGATCGAAATATAAATATCGGAGAGATCGGATCTCATCGCAAATCTGTCTGGACTCGCAGGCGGAGCAGTCGCGATGCCGCAGCGAATTTACAATGGTTTGAGACTACATTTTGCCCATTCTAGTACTATTCGATCGCCAGATCGCTGTGCTGCGATCGAAGCTTAAAGTATCTTCAGATTGACAACTGCTAACCTCAACATAATGTGTAGAAATAATTGGAAACATATATTTTGGTGACATAAGTTACAGTTATATCTATTCTCCATGCGATAATTAACCTAACTGAGGAAAAAATATAAACCCTCAAAATGTCTAGTTATTAAGTTTAAGGAGCCGCGAGGATGATTGAAAAAATCACTTTAGCACTCTTCATTACATGCTCAATCTACTGGATCGTTCAAAGTAAACCACAACAACGCGCGGTTGCTATGAATATCGATCGTCAAGTAGCAACAATCACCATCATGCGAGGCTGATATATTTTGCAATGTTTTGTAGTGCAAGTACCATCTAAACGATGAAGGGATACACTGGGTAAATTAAGACCTAGCTGTGTCCCTTCTTCAGTTTAGCCGGGTTGCCTAGATCGATTGTAGATGTGATTCTGCTAGAGTAAAAGCAGCTACTAGATCTAAAATTCATGTCATATCTTCGTTATTATCTCCAGCGGCTCTTATTAATCTCGATCGTCGCGATTACTGCCATCCAGGTCTCAATTCTGCCCGCTCTGGCTACGGCTGTTTACGAGATTCCCACTGTTTCGGCTGGTGTCCCAACTTGGATCGT
>JBJOOY010000381.1:0-5425 GCA_046051065.1 Cyanobacteriota bacterium | reverse complement strand
TATTTTAAGTTATTTAAACGATCGTTCTCATAATTAAGTTAAATTTACCTAAATTGCGCTCGAGCGATCGACATTTGGATGGGGATTATCACCGAGGTGCTCAGCTATACGAGATCGAGTCATTAATGCCAGGAGCGCTCGCTGTAGTTGTTAATTTTACACAGCTTCAAGCAGGTAAATATCACTCTGCCGAAGAAATATTGAAAATTGCCTTACGGATGCTGGGCGATCGAAATCCAACTTGCAACAAACATCTTGCCATTTATAGATGAGAGAGAATTGTCGATCGCTCCAAATAGGTCGGCATCAAGGCGCATCTCGATCGATAACAGTTGATTCTGAAATAAATTAGCTTCGATCGTATAATGATAATCATTCTTATGTTTAATCGCTCATGTTAGAGGTTCAGCAATTAGCCGTCAATTACCGTGAGGTAAAAGGGTTAGACCATGTGAGCTTCCAGATTGAGCCAGGGCAACTAGTCGGGTTGATCGGGCCGAATGGGGCGGGTAAAAGTACCCTACTCAAAGCCATGCTCGGACTAATTCCGACGGCTAATGGCACGGTAAAATATTGTATGTGTCCTTTATGTCAACATCTCGAACGGGTGGCATATGTCCCCCAAAGATCGCAGATCGACTGGGATTACCCGATTACCGTGTGGAATGTGGTGATGATGGCTCGAACTAGACAACTGGGGTGGTTTCGTCGCCCTGGAGCATCTGCAAAAGCGATCGTTAATGCAGCACTCGATCGAGTGGGGATGCTAGATCTCAAACATCGTAAAATTGGCGAACTCTCTGGCGGACAACAACAGCGGGTATTCTTAGCCCGGGCATTAGCCCAACAAGCAGACTTATTTCTATTTGACGAACCATTTACCGGGGTAGATAAAAAAACAGCAGCAGTCCTGATTGAGATTTTTGAAGAGTTAAAAACAGCAGGCAAAATTATATTAGTAAGTACTCATGAATGGGATCAATCATTGGCACAGCTCGATCGAGTCTTACTTCTAAATCAACGCTTAATTGCCGACGGATCGCCCCAACAAGTAATGACCCCCGCCAATTTACAACAAGCTTATGGCTCTCCTTTAAGTGTCCACACTCATCACGATTTAAGTGCAGATTTGTTTTGCTAGGTTATTACTTAAATGTTAGAAATAATTCTCGACCCTTGGCATTATGAATTCATGCGTCAGGCGATCGTTATCGGCATATTAGTAGGCATACTATGTCCCGTAGTAGGCAGTTATCTAATCGTCCAAAGAATGTCATTATTTGGCGATGTAATCGCTCATTGTGTCTTACCAGGATTGTCACTTTCTTTTTTCCTAGGTATAGATATTGCGATCGGTGCATTCCTGTCGGGAATTTTGGGTGCGGGGGCAATTTCGTGGATTCGATCGCAAGCACGGGTAAAAGTCGATGCAGCGATGGCGTTAACTTTTTCGAGCTTTTTTGCGCTGGGGGTATTACTAATTAGTTTGCTCAAAAATAATGTCGATTTAGATAGTTTCCTATTTGGTGATATTTTGGGTGTAACGATGACCGATGTTTATCGAACAACCATTGTGACGATCGGCATTTTGGTGGTGGTGTGGTTATTTTATAAAGAATTGTTATTTTACACATTCGATCGCACTGGCGCGACGGCGATGGGATTGCCTGTCAATGCCATTAATTTAGGTTTTATGTCAGCAGTGACGCTGACGATTATTGCCAGTATGCAAGCGGTGGGCGTTATTTTAGTGATTGCATTATTAATCGGCCCAGCATTGACGGCATATCTGCTCGTGCAGGAGTTACATCAGATGATGATGCTCGGGGCAATAATTGGCTCGATCGCGAGTGTCAGCGGCGTGTATATTAGTTTCTATGTCAAACACGTACCATCTGGCCCGGCGATCGTGTTGGTATCTTCGAGTTTATTCTTACTCGCACTATTATTTAGCCCATCTCAGGGGATTTTGACGAACAGAAGTTGGGGTAAATCCTAAATCTCATGCCGAGCGAGAAATGGTTATCTATAGTTGGAATTGGTGAGTCGGGATTGGCGGATCTGAGCCTAGCGGCGCGGGGGTTGGTAGATCGATCGACGATCGTAGTCGGTGGAAAGCGTCATCTGGCGATGTTAGCTCCAGAAGATCGCCGCCAGCAAATTGTCTGGACATCGCCGATTGAAGACTCGATCGCATCAATCCTCAAATATCGCGGTACTCCAGTCTGCATCCTCGCTAGCGGCGATCCGTTATGTTATGGGATTGGGGTGACATTACTACGGCATATCTCGATCGAGCAAATGACGATTATCCCCGCTCCATCTACATTTAGCCTGATGTGCGCTCGGTTAGGATGGTCGTTAACCGATGTCGAAACTTTGAGTTTATGCGGGCGCGCTCCAGACTTTGTGTCAGCTATGCTCGCTCCAGGGGCAAAGTTATTAATTTTAAGTGCGGGTGCAGCGACACCGCAGATCGTGGCAGATTTACTGATCCAACGCGGTTATGGCGATAGTCGGATGACTGTATTAGAGCATCTCAGCGGCGAGCACGAACGATCGATTTCAGGCATCGCCAGATCTTGGGCTAAACAGGACGTAGCTGCGCTAAATGCGATCGCGATCGAATGTGCGATCCAATCCGGTATCACCCCCTTAAATCGACTGCCAGGGCTGCCTGACAGTGCTTATCATCACGACGGACAACTGACTAAACGGGAAGTTCGATCGATTACGTTAGCCGCCCTCGCCCCGATGCCAGGAGAATTATTATGGGATGTAGGCGCGGGGTGTGGTTCGATCGGCATCGAATGGTTACGGAGTCATCCGCAGTGTAGCGCGATCGCCATCGAGCAAAACGATCGACGGTTACAATTTATTAGCGATAATATGGCGGCTTTGGGTACGCCCCACCTGCAATTAGTGCAGGGCAAAGCACCCGCAGTATTAAAAGATTTACCGACTCCCGATGCGATTTTTATTGGCGGTGGGACAACATCGGCAGGCTTATTAGATACCTGTTGGATGGCATTGCGATCGGGTGGTAGATTGGTGGCTAATGCGGTAACTATCGACAGTGAATTCCAGCTATTACAATGGCAGCAACAAGTGGGTGGAGAGTTAACCCGCATCGCCATTCAACGCACACAACCGATCGGTAATTTCCTAGGTTGGAAACCAATGATTCCAGTGACTCAATTGGTAGTAACTAAAACAGCATCATCACCTGGCTGATTTTCCTCAGCAAACTCGATTCCTTTGAACAATCTCTCGAACAGATTGCAGCGGATTGAGATGGGAGAAAGCGGGGAGTGTGGGAAAGAGGCGGAGATCAAAGCAACATCCAAACTTCCTCGATCTACCCCCTTGACTGTTTGCCGAAATCTGAGAATTACGTTAAATTTAATTAAGATATGTTTTCATAAATTTTTAAGCAGTCTACGTCGAACAACTCAAATAGCAGCGAACAGTCGGATCGGCAGAGGTTAGATAGCTTCTAGCCAGCAGTAACTCTTACGGAGATGCAGTCCATCCCACTAAATCGATCGGTGCTAACTAAAATAAAGAATCTAAAGGTAAACAAACTATATGAAGTTTTCGTGGAAACTAGCAGTTCTATGGACGATACCCGCTCTAGTCATCGGCTTTTTCGTATGGCAAGGTGCATTTGCACCCGTCACCGCTGAAGTTGGCAAAAATACAGCGAGTACTCGGATGACCTATGGTAGATTCCTAGAATATCTCGATGCCAAACGGGTCAAAGCAGTTGACCTCTATGATGGTGGTAGAACCGCGATCGTGGAAGCAGTCGATCCAGATCTCGAAAATCGGATGCAGCGGTTGCGGGTAGACTTACCCACAAATTCGCCGGAATTAATTACCAAATTGCGGGATGCGAATATCTCTTTCGACAGTCACCCACTTCGGAATGATGGTGCGCTGTGGGGTTTCCTCGGTAATTTAGTTTTCCCAATCTTATTAATCAGCGGTCTATTTCTACTATTCCGCCGTTCTAATAATATGCCTGGTGGCCCCGGTCAAGCGATGAATTTTGGTAAATCTAAAGCCAAATTTCAGATGGATGCTAAAACTGGCGTGATGTTTGATGACGTTGCCGGAATTGCTGAAGCTAAAGAAGAATTACAAGAAGTCGTAACTTTTCTCAAACAGCCCGAACGCTTTACGGCTGTGGGTGCCAAGATTCCTAAAGGTGTATTGTTAATCGGTCCGCCAGGGACTGGTAAAACTCTACTCGCCAAAGCGATCGCGGGTGAATCTGGGGTACCATTCTTTAGTATCTCTGGTTCGGAATTCGTCGAAATGTTCGTCGGTGTGGGTGCTTCCCGCGTCCGCGACTTATTCAAAAAAGCCAAAGAAAATGCACCTTGTATCATCTTCATCGATGAGATCGACGCAGTCGGTCGTCAACGTGGCGCAGGTATCGGTGGGGGTAACGACGAGCGCGAACAAACCCTGAACCAAATGCTGACCGAGATGGATGGATTTGAAGGCAATACGGGGATTATTATTATCGCTGCTACTAACCGTCCTGACGTGTTAGACTCTGCCTTACTGCGTCCCGGTCGATTCGATCGTCAAGTCCAAGTAGATCCACCCGATGTTAATGGTCGGATTGAAATTCTCAACGTTCATGCGCGGAATAAGAAACTCGGCGATGATATCTCGCTTGAGGCGATCGCGCGGCGCACGCCTGGTTTTAGTGGTGCTGACTTAGCTAACTTACTCAATGAAGCCGCTATCCTTACCGCCCGTCGTCGCAAGGATGCAATTTCTAACCTCGAAATTGATGATGCTGTCGATCGCGTTGTCGCTGGGATGGAAGGTACGCCCCTAATCGATGGTAAGAGCAAACGTCTGATCGCTTATCATGAAGTCGGACATGCGATCGTTGCCACCCTCGTACCTTCACACGATCCACTCCAAAAGGTGACATTAATCCCGCGCGGACAGGCTCAAGGTTTAACTTGGTTTACCCCCTCTGAAGACCAATCGCTGATCTCGCGCAATCAATTACGCGCTCGGATTACAGGTGCTCTAGGCGGACGTGCAGCCGAAGAAGTAATTTTCGGTGACTCGGAGGTAACAACTGGCGCAGGTGGTGACTTACAACAAGTTACCTCAATGGCACGACAAATGGTGACCCGATTTGGGATGTCCAAACTCGGCCCCGTGTCCTTAGAAAGTCAATCTGGTGAAGTCTTCTTAGGTGGTAATTGGGGTGCGCGCTCTGAGTACTCTGATGAAGTTGCCGCTCAAATCGACCAACAAGTTCGGGAAATTGTCTCTCAGTGTCATGAAGAGGCGATTCAACTGATGCGCAACAATCGGACTGTCATCGATCGATTAGTTGAAATCTTAATTGAAAAAGAAACAATCGATGGGCAAGAGTTCCGTCAAATCGTTG
>JBJOOY010000380.1:0-6126 GCA_046051065.1 Cyanobacteriota bacterium | reverse complement strand
CGTTCCGCGCCCTAATGGCACTCAGGAGGACGATGGTTGGCTGCTGGTGATGGTATATGATGGGGCACGAGATCGATCGGCGGTGGTTGTTCTGGATGCAGCAGATCTAACTAAAGGTGCGATCGCTACGCTACATTTAACTCATCATATTCCTTATGGTTTGCATGGTAGTTGGACGGATCAAGTCTTTATTGATGAGTTACCTAATGCTCAATTTTCTTAGTGCGAGCATCGAGCAACCATAAACTAATGCCGATCGCGAATAATAAGGGTGTTAACCAATTACCAAATCTTACATATAAAGTTTGAGTATGTTGGCGATACACCCGATGTGAGTGAGTGGTAAATTCATTAAGTTTAGAGATCCATTGAGTGCGTCCACGCGGATCGATAATGGCTGAATAACCAGTATTACTCACACGGGCTGTCCAGCGATCGGTTTCGATCGATCGCATCAAATCTATGGCATGATGTTGAGCGGGCATTCCTGCACCATAATGAGCATCATTAGAGGCAGTAACAATCAGATCTCCAGTCTTCGCCTGCTGACGAAAATGTTCGGGGTAGGCGGAATCATAACAGATTCCAAACATAATATTACCAATGGGTGTCGTTACTGTCGGTGCAAATTTTCCAGCTACTGCATGAGCATCGAGTGGTGAAATTGTATCGACGAATTTACCGATATACTGCTCGAATGGAATATATTCACCTAAAGGGACTAACTTCCATTTATCATAGCGGTTAATTATCTTACCATCGCCATTAACGATCGAGATACTGTTGGTAATCCCCCCCTCTACTTCACCAAAGTCACCGATAAATGCTGGTACTTTTTTAGCTAAAATAGTCTGGTAAAAAGATGTATTTTTGATTTGACTTTCTCGATATGGAAAAGAAGTTTCAGATGTAACTACTGCATCTACTCCTTGTGCTGCTAAGGTGATATAACCTTTAGTATAATTTTCGATCGCCAGCTCGAAACCCGATCGATAATGTCTGACTTCATTACCGATATTACCTTGAATAATGCCGATATTCAAACTGGATTCGATCGATTGGGATAATGGACGACTGAGCATAATCCAACCGATCGAATGTAAAATAATTATCGATCCGATCGCTATCTTTAAATAAGGCGATGCTTGCCAAATCTGTTGGATCGATCTGAACCGTCGATCGAAACTAACTGCTAAACATGCCTCAGCAATTAAGCCATTTACTAATACAATTGCAGCACTAACAGTATTAGGCCCCGATAACTGTCCGAGCTGAAGAATAGGTAAATTGTGCGGACTTTGACTCAGTGCTAGTGATGTCCACCACAAGTCAGTGAGACTATATAATTCTTCTAACCCACACCAAGCAGCAGTAGCCAAAATTACCCGCACCAATGGATTTATATTAGGTTTAGAGTTGACAAATCGCAAACCGATCGACCACAGAACAACTAAACCCGCGCCCCATAAAGTCGCAAAAGTCAAGCAGAAAGTTGCAATTCCTAAACTAGCAAAATAAGGAACACCCATCCACATCATTGGATGAATGCCAAACAGCCAAGCCACTCCGCAGCCATAACAACCAATGCCCCAGCATAGAGCATAAATCCACTTACCAGCATAACGATCGCGACATAACAAATACCATAGTGGTGCGAGGGCAATCCAAGCTAAATACCAAGCTTCTACTGGTGCAAATGTTATCCCCATTAAAATTCCACTCCCAAGCGAGATTGCCAGAGACGATCGCGTGTCAGTAAATTTAGTCAGAGATTTACGAAAAGTTGTCAACATTAAAAATATCAGTTTTGGAATTATTCATCCATATTGTCGATCGACATTAATTACCGATCGATTAAAATTATCCACTAACTAGGGCAGGTAGATAACCATCCCCTCTCTTGTTCCACTTTTTACGTCGGGGAACCCGACGAGCGCGGAACGCTATCCCCTAATGATTGATTAATCCACCCAGTTGAATTGCTGTAAGAATAGCAATACCAAAAGCTAATCTATACCAAATAAAAATAAAGGTATTATGAGTTTGTAAAAACTTCAGTAACCACGCGATCGACATGTAAGAGAAAACTGCAGCAGAGATAGTACCAACAATTAAAGCAGGTGCAGATACACCACTAAATCCACTCTCGAAGGCACTCTTGAGTTCGGAGATGCCAGCAAGTGTAATTGAAGGAATCCCTAATAAGAACGAAAATCTTGCCGCTGCTGCACGCTCTAACCCCATAAATAAGCCTGCGGTTAACGTCGAACCAGATCTAGAGCAACCAGGAATTAATGCCATACATTGTCCCAATCCCATCCAGACTCCATCCATGTATGTAAGTTTATTTAAATCGCGATGGCGGCTGCCAATTTTCTCTGAAATTGCTAATAAAATTGACATAAAAATCGAGGCGATCGCGATCGCGCCCATACTGCGTAATGGTGAATGGTCGTAATCAGGAATAAACTTCTTAATCAGCAAGCCAAAAAAGATAATTGGGAGTGTACCCAACATAATCCCTGCTGCCATTTGAAACTCTAGAGACTGATAATCTTTTCTCTGAATTGCCGTAATCGATCCAGAAATAACCGTGACAATATCTTTCCAAAAGAACCAAATTACTGCGGCAATACTACCCAACTGAATAATCGCAGTGAATGCTACGCCAGGATCGCCCCACTTGAGCGCTTCAGGCACCACCTTCAAATGCGCCGAACTACTAATTGGCAAAAATTCGGTGATCCCTTGCACCAAGCCCAGAAAGGCAGCCTGAAGAATATTGACTGACTGAGTGGTTACTCCCGCTGGAGCCCCTTTAGCAAGGCTAACGGTTGCAGTTAGCACCAGAATTGCCATTGTCCCCAGCACGAATAGTGGAAATTTATACTTCGATCGCATTATCATCAGATTTTTCAAAGTTAAGCTAATTTAAGTTAATGATTTGTTCTTCGATGAGACGATCGCCTCAGTCTCGATCGAACCACCATACAATTACAAGGTCAATCTGATTATCTGCTACGTACCCGCATTATTTCAAATTAATCTTGTCGATCGAGATGATGTCTCACATCTCTAACTGAGTGTTACTAACTTATTGCAACAACTTTTAATACCGATCGACCCCATTTCTCATAATTAAATGCAGAGTATATGGCGGGGAAACTGTTGTTAGAGTCGCTGTCAGATAAGGATTGTTGCCTTGCCTTGCCATCGAGTAAGACTTATAATGTCTTTATATAAATAAACATTAAGTTAATAATATCGATAATATTTTGGTTAACCCTAGTTATAAATCCAGTGAAACCACTGGTGTGTGGTGGTGGCAACTTCAAGGGACTTGGGGTATATTTGCAGCAGCAGCATTTTTAGTATCCGTTCCTGTCTTTGTCGAAGCCCCGCTAGTGCGGCAATATCCAGTTATTAGTGTCCTCAGTTCGCTGTTATGGGTTTGCTTGGGGTTAATCCTGATTCAACGTCCTCAGAGCCAAATTTGGGGCGATTTACTGATCGGATTTAGTTGGAGTTGGTTGGCTGGGGCAATTTATTGGGGTTGGTTTAGGTGGGAACCAGCGATCCATTTACCGATCGAATCGATCGGTGTACCCTTCGCGCTATGGGGTATCTGGCGAGGGTTTGGGAAGATTGGTGGTCTGTTTTACCTCGGCTCTTTACTAGGAACAGCAATCACAGATTTATATTTTTATCAAGTTGGTCTAGTTGAATACTGGCAACAATTAATGCATGTCGATCCAGCCCTAGCAACACCCATTCTCCAACAAGCGATCGCTCAAGTTCATACTCTTTGGGGTGTGGCATGGGCAGTGGTATTAGTAAATTTACTATTAGCTGTGGGTATAATGTCTCTAGGAACAAAACAATTACACTGGTATGCTTTCAGTGGCGCAGTTTTAACCACGATCGTTGTTGATAGTTTGTTTTTGTGGGTTGCTAGCTGTGCTTAAATTTATTAATCTAGGTTAGATTACACCCGCTCACTTGTCTATCTACTAGTTCACCGTCATATCTTTATCCAACCGTGAACCAGGGAATCTCACCTCATCCGATCTTAACTAGTGACAACGGTCAACAGCAGCTATCCTTAGCAGATGGTAACTGTTGGACTTTAGGTCGGGGTGATGACAATCAATTTGTTGTCAAGGATCGCTCTATTTCTCGCAACCATGCAATCATTCAATATACCGATGCTGGCGATCACTTCTTAATCGATTTAGGTAGCAGTAATGGCACATTTGTCAATGGTCGGAGAGTAAATATTCCCGTCACCATTAAAGATGGCGATACAGTCACCTTCGGTCAGACAGAATTTGCATTTCATTGTCCGAGAAGTAATGAGGGCACATTTGCCAAAGATAAAGACCCTACACTCGATGGGACAGTAACCTCAATTCTCCATCTGCGCAAGTTAATGTCGGTGATGGTTGTAGATATGCGAGATTTCACTGTTTTGACTCGTCAAACTAATGAAAACCTCCTGTCGGAGATGATGAGTACTTGGTTCCGCAATGCAGGCGCAATCATTCGGACGCGGGGTAGTTGGGTAGATCACTACATCGGTGATGCGCTGATGGCGCTGTGGTTTCACAATGGCGAAACCGTCACTAAGCAGGAGATGATGAGTATTTTCTTGGCACTAGACGATCTCAACCAAATGACCAAGGAATTAAGTCAACATTATCCGCTGCCATTTGAGTTAAAAATTGGGGCGGGAATTAATACCGGATATGCGATGATCGGCAATGCTGGGAGTGGAGATCAACCCAACTATACTGCCCTCGGGGATACTGTTAATGCGGCATTCCGGATCGAATCAATTACCAAAGAACTCAATGCTGAAATAGCGATCGGTGCGACTACATATCGTTATCTATCACCCCTATTAGGCAGACATCGAGTGTTTAAAGAATTTTCGGTAGAACTCAAGGGTTACGATCTGCCTTCGATCGTTTATGCGACCAATTTTGCTCCCCTGAATGCCTTTTTACAATTAGGTTAATGTTCTGGAGTTTAGACTAAAAAAGAGAGCACGGTGTCGTTTAATACAATCTCTATGATTGATAATCTGTCTTAGCGAAGTTTGAGCACGATCGCTAATGCTTTCTCTATTAATGCCAAATTCTCATCATTCTTTTAGTAACCTATTTGCCTGGGGATGCCAGCCATCATGGTTTAATTGAGGAATTGGAAATGGAAGTTTTTTAACTTCATAGGATATAGCTTTATCTGTTGCAACTAATCGTACCAAATGCTCACAATTCCAGCCTAATAAGCCATATTCCCAACTATGAAAACATAAAATCGCGGCACATAATCGATCGATTGTCTCAGATGGACTAAATTTTTGGACATTTCAATTCACATTGAAAATCTAGAAGTCGGACAATAAATTTTGTTGTAAGCAATCATTTCGATCGATAGGTCAACTTCCGCTCTTAATAAGCGGGAGTTGGCGAATTTTTGCTGCTTTGCAAGCAATATTATAAGTTAGTTTTGACGATCGGATTTGGTATTACTTCAAAAGTCGGCTGTGCAAACTGGTTACGATCAGAGATCGCAGCCAAATTAAGCCACTCAAACTTGTAATACCCCACAAAATTGCCGACCACACTGGATGAATGGAGATGAGTAAAATTGCCGCGATCGCACTAAAGCCAGTGAAGCAGAGATAAATAAGATTATAAATTGCTAAATAAACTAACCGCACCGAGCGATCTGTAATTTGCGCTCGGCGAGAATTTGCTAGTTCATTCTGTTCTAATCGCTGCTCTAATTGTTTGATTAATAACGTATTGGCATTAGGTCGATCGAGTTTATATTTAAAATAATTGGTTGCTTGTTTCCCTAACTTACTAACTAAATTACCACCCTCAGCAATAGCGACACTGCGAATAAAAGGTTGAGCAGCAGTGACTAAATTATACTCAGGATCTAGTGTGCGAGCGATTCCATCTAGCGTAGATAAAGCCTTGAGAATAAAACTCATTTCTGGTGATATTTGAAATGGCTGATGAATAAACAGTGCGGTCATTTCACTTTTAATTAGCTCGAATTCTCGGACATCAACTGGTCGATCGGTAAATCGCTCTAGCAGAAATTCAATTACTC
>JBJOOY010000379.1:0-5377 GCA_046051065.1 Cyanobacteriota bacterium | reverse complement strand
TCCGCTTATTATGGCCCGTTTCGTGATGCCTTAGACTCTGCCCCTAAATTTGGCGATAAGAAAACTTATCAAATGGATCCTGCCAATGCCAGGGAAGCTCTGACCGAAGTCGAACTGGATATTGCTGAAGGTGCGGATATAGTGATGGTCAAACCTGCTCTAGCATATCTTGATATCATTCATCAAGTGAAGGCAAACTGCAATGTTCCCGTCGCTGCTTATAATGTTAGTGGTGAATATGCCATGATTAAAGCCGCAGCTCAACTTGGTTGGATTGATGAGAAAAAAATTATCATGGAAACTCTGCTGAGTATCAAACGGGCAGGAGCAGATTTGATTCTGACTTATTTTGCTAAGGAAGTTGCGCTAATTTTACAGAAGTAGGGGTAGGATAATTTGTACCGATCGACTAATTAATATTGCTTGAAGATTTGTGCGAGTGCTGAAAGTCCTACCTAGAGAGACTAAGTCTTCTGTAGTAGCAAGTACACTCGGTACGAGTGCGACTTATTACCAAATTTTGTTAAATTAATCATAGGTAATAATGCCATTAAAACTATCGATCGCAATCCAGTTGTCAGTCTGATATCAAAAAATGCGGCATTAGCCACTAGCTACTATCTACCAACTAAAATATGGCAGCGACAAATTTTCGAGATTATTATGCAATATTAGGGGTAAACAAAAACGCCAACGCAGAGGATATCAAGAAAGCCTATCGACGATTAGCACGTAAATATCATCCGGATCTCAATCCAGGGGATAAAACTGCTGAAGCCAAATTTAAAGATATTACTGAGGCAAATGAGGTGCTCTCGGATGTTGATAAGCGGAGCCAGTACGATCGATTTGGACAGTATTGGAGACAATCCGAACAACCTAGAGCTAACCCGAATCCTAACGCTCGATCGACGGCGAGTAAACCAGCCGATCGGACTTCAACTAGCGAGACTAATGGGGTAGATTTCGGTCAGTATAATAATTTCGATGATTTTGTCAATGAACTTTTAGGTCGGTTTAATAACAACAGCAATCCTAGTTCTGTCGATCCGAAAAAACCAAATCAGCGCAGGACGGGCGCTAGCAGTCCTGACAGTAAAACCGTCAATACGACCGCTACTAGTTCTAGTAGCATGGGTGGCGATCGCGAAGTAACGATCGGGCTATCTTTAACAGAAGCCTTTAATGGTGTCCAAAAAATCTTTAATCTAGGCACTGAAACTATTAAAGTACGTATTCCTGGCGGTGCCAAGTCGGGCAGCCGCATTCGCGTGCGCGGTAAAGGCAGTGAGAACAAATTTACTAGACAACGGGGCGATTTATATCTCACAGTTGAACTGCAACCCCATCCTTTCTTTCAGCTCGATGGCGAACAACTGATCTGCGAAGTACCGATTACCCCCGATGAGGCGGTTCTAGGTGCCCAAATTGAGATTCCGACCCCCGATGGGATTGTGAAAGTTAATGTGCCTGCTGGGGTGCAATCAGGGCAATCTCTGAGGCTGCGTGGCAAGGGCTGGACAAATCCCCGTGGCGAGCGCGGCGATCAATTAGCTAAGATCTCGATCGTGATTCCGAAAGAGCTTACTTCAGCCGAACGAGAACTATATGAAAAAATCCGGACTAACCGTAACATCAATCCACGCGATCGATTGATGAAATCAGGTTTGTAGGACAGTGAGTATTAGAATCTATGGCAACCGCGAGTTAAAAACTTTGCCAGGATTGGATACTAGACCAACACCTGCACGAGTAAGACAAGCTGTGTTTAATATTTGGCAAGGATCGATCGCCGATTGTCGGTGGTTAGATCTTTGTAGTGGTAGCGGTGCGATGGGTGCGGAGGCTTTGTGTCGCGGGGCAAAGACTGTAGTTGGCATCGAGAGTTCGAGTGCAGCCTGCCGCATTATTCGCCAAAATTGGGAACAGGTAGTTAATAACAACCAAACATTTCAACTGCTGCAAGGAGATATCATGCGACAGCTAGCGATATTATCTGGTCAAAAATTCGATCGAATTTATTTCGATCCACCCTATGCTGGCGGACTATATCAGGGTGTTCTCAGTGCGATCGAGCAATTCGAGTTACTAACGCTAGATGGAGAACTTGCTGTCGAACACAGCCCCGATCCTCAGATCAGTAGCTTGCCAGAGTCACTCACTCTGCTCGAATTGTGTCGATCTAAACGTTATGGCAATACAGTAATTTCTTTCTATCAGCTCGATCGGCATCAACAGCATGACCAGGTGACGGGATAAACTACTAATGTATCAATAACCAGTCACCAGTCACTATTCCCATTTCTACAAACCGAGTTGGTCGCCACGTTTGTACTGGAGATATGCAGCCACAAATAAGCCACTGAGCGTAATTACGACTAAACCAAGGACGATTCCAGACAGTAAAGGTTCTACCACGTTGATACTCCGCAATATTGAGTTGAGATAACCTTTTCTAGAGTAATTGGTTTAGGGTGTTTGGTGCAAGGTGGCGCTGCTGTTTTAGCAGCGCTATTTTACCCCCGATCGAGGATGTCTATTGAGGCGAAACGGATTCGATTGGATCGAACCAAGGATCGCCATCGTCGATCGGGCCACAGAGAATCGATTAGAATCTTTGTAATTAAGATTTAGTCGCTGTTGTGATGGCAGTTCCTAGAGCTTTGAGCGCTTCGATCGCCTTAGCTTTGTCAGCTGATGCGATCGCGCTTTTAGCATTCTTAATATTGGTTTCGATCGCGCTAGAGTCAGTCGGAGATTTGCCAACATCACCCTTAACTTTTGTCCAGAAGCCATCAAATTTGGCAATTTCTGTTTTTGCTTTATCGAAATTTCCCGCGTTGACAGCAGTTGTGGTATTGCTTACCACACCTGATAAACTTGTCAATCCAGCAACAGCAGCCACTTTGTCTTTCATGCCACCAGCAGCATCAGTTGCGGCTTTGCCAGCCGAATCAGCTTTGTCTTTCATGCCACCAGCAGCATCGGTTGCAGCTTTGCCAGCCGAATCAGCTTTATCTTTCATGCCACCAGCAGCATCAGTTGCGGCTTTACCAGCCGAATCAGCTTTGTCTTGAACTGATCCAGCAGCATTACTGGCAGTTTTTCCCATATCATTAACGGCAGTTGTAGACTTTTCATCTGTCTTACATCCAGTAAGTGCCAAAATACTTACTAACCCAATCGCTAACAAATTTAAACGGATCATGAAACTCACTCCTAACGGTATTGCTAATTAATAAATACTCGCTTAGGTATTATATCCTAATCACAATAAAAGTAAATATCAGCCGAATCAGCCGATAGTGAAGATATTTTCTATACTTCTTGGCTCTCAGTAACTGAAAATTATTTATCAAAACATATAATTTCAAAGGAAGATTTTGATCGAGACAGATTTTAGGCGTTTGACTCGATAGATCTACAGAATAAGGTATGAATAATATTAATAAGCATCGAAATATTTTGATGAGTAGATAAAAATGAAAATTGGAGCATAATGTTTTCAGCAAAGCAGCTTGAAGATCGTACGACATACAACATAGATGGGTTTGTTCGTAGTATTTAAATAATTGAGCTGCCAATATTGGGGAATAGCTCACCTAGTTATGTTTTTTGATATATGGATGATAATTCAGCTATAATGCTAACAACAAGCATAGATATAACTCTTAAATATTATTTAGGACACCAATGTATTAATATTTACTAGATTGATCGCGTCGTAAGTGCAATTATATTGATAACTCATAATTCATATTTTATTCGTGGTTTTAAAAGCAGTTTTATTTGACTTTAATGGAGTAATTATTAATGATGAATCGATTCATCACGAATTACTCGGCGAGCTACTACTTGCAGAAAATTTACCCCCACAAGGTCAGAATTTTTGGCAAATATCAGTAGGACGCAGCGATCGTGCCTGTCTGCGTGAACTGTTAAAATTGCAAGGAAGATTTGTAACAGATGAGTATTTAGATAAATTAGTTGCCAAAAAAGCGATCGCCTATCGTCAACGATTGGAGCAGCTAGCTAGTTTGCCAGTTTATCCGGAAGTAGTGAATTTTATCGATCGGCTGCACGTTAGTGGCTATAAGTTAGCTGTCGTGACAGGTGCAATTCGATCGGAAGTCGAGTTAGTATTGCAGCAGGGTGAAATAAATCGCTATTTTGAGACAGTTGTGGCAGCAGAGGATGTTACTCAGAGCAAGCCAGATCCTGAAGGTTATTTACTCGCAGTCGATCGATTGAATCAATTAAATCCCGAGCTAAATTTATTACCATCAGAATGTTTGGCGATCGAAGATACTTTTGCAGGCATTCAATCGTCCAAATCAGCCGGAAT
The DNA here is from genome assembly GCA_046051065.1 of Cyanobacteriota bacterium. GTDB lineage: Bacteria > Cyanobacteriota > Cyanobacteriia > Cyanobacteriales > Chamaesiphonaceae > Chamaesiphon. The sequence goes on along the minus strand of JBJOOY010000379.1, from coordinate 1,032 downwards.
TCAAGTAGTAGCGATCGCCCATACTTACCCATTTCATATGTTGCAACGTCAAGCAAATTGGACGATCGATTCGTTCGCCGACTTAGAACTAGATCGAGTGAATGCCTATTTTGATTCACTTTAAAAGATCGCTGACTCGAATGAATCTTTTAAGTTAGGGCTTTTTTTATAGACTTTTGCTTTGTTTGATAATCATGTTTGGTGTTATGCCTAGCAGCCGTTTGAGATGCACATTCAGATGCGCTTGATTGGCAAATCCAACTTGTTGGGCAATATCAGCGATCGAATCTTTACCGCCGATCAGTAAATTTTTCGCTCGATTGACTCGACACCGAATTACAAATTGATGTGGCGTAAATCCAGTGGATTGTTTGAATAATCGGGTAAAGTAATGCGGACTAAAATTAGCAATTTTCGCTAGATCTGCCAATCCTAAATCTCGATCGAGATTTGCTTGAATGTAGTCGATAACTCGATGCAGTGTCGATCTGGAAAATCCATCTGAATGACTTGTGAATTCTAGTCGGCGGTGACTGTAATGCTGCAAGAGATGTACTGTCAACATTGCTGCTGCTGTCTCTGCATACAAGCGGCTACCGATCGGATCGCGTTCGAGTACAGATTTCAGCGATAATCCGATTTGATACACTAATGGATCGGCAGAGGGAAATTTAGGTAAGAGCTTAGAGTGAGTAAACTGGATGGCATCGTTGCCCGCCTCAGTAAATAGCGAATCCTCTAGTCCAATCACAATGATATTTGCTTCACTCTGCCACCGCGTGCTGTGCCACTCATTGGCAGGGACAATCATTGTATCACCAGGCTCGATCGAGTCAACCTTAGTAACGTCACCAATTTTGCGTTCTGAGATCCCCGGAGTTGTAAAGATCGCGATCCCATGCCATGGAATATTGACTTCTGGCAGTTCGTGTTTGTGTTGATGCATATGAACCAGCGCAATTCGCTGCCACTGAGTCTGGAAACTTGATAAGAGTGGCGGCAGAGGATACAAATTTGCATACTCATCGGGAG
>JBJOOY010000378.1:0-5118 GCA_046051065.1 Cyanobacteriota bacterium | reverse complement strand
ATCTGGGTGCTGCCTCTGATCGAAGCCTCGCGTATAGCGGGGCTTTTGTTTTTCGATCGATAGAGTTTTGTTCTTGTGTCAAAAAAACTTCTGCCTATATTCCCTGCAAAGCTTCCGGTTTGTAACCAGCTTAATGCGTATTTTATGACAGATAAAACGTATTACTTCAAAGTCAATGGACAAATCGGAAATTATCAAACTATTATTGAAAAAAGCGATCTCAATTGGTTTGAGTACGAACAGTATATTTTTACTAACTACTCACATCGATATCCGCAAGTGAAATCAGCTTGTCCAGTAAAAATGCTGCAATCTTTGAAAACCTTAAATTGAGATTCTTTTGTCTAGTACTGGGCGGTGGAAGTTAGAGTACCATTTCTGATGTTCGTGGCGCTAGCAAAACGATATTTGAGAGCTTACAATCGCCGCGTTGGTTGAGTTTGACACTCACAATCGATTCAAGGCTAGAGTGGCTAGAGGGTTGAAAATATTCAACGAACTTGAGGCTGGCATCAGATAATTAATCGAAATAGCCCCAACCTTGAAAGACTGGGGCTATTTCCAGGTCGATAACTGTTGTAGCGGTTATCGAAGCTTGCGCGTCGTCTGGCGACGATCGATATTAAGCAACTTATTAATATTATGAATCAGATGTTGAATCATCCCCTTTTTAATAGATTAATTATTCTCTAATTCTTGTCGCTGATTACCAAGCACTACTTGTGGAATGGGAGATTCCAAGGATTGAAGCAACTTGAGATAGTCTTTAGAGATTTTCTCGGGCGCATAATTTTTGAGACAATATAGCCGACCAGATTCACCTAATAAACTGGTCAACTGCGGATTTTGGCTCAATTGTTCTAAATATGCAGCTAATCCTACACTATCCCCATTCCTAACTGTCGCACCACAATTGGCTTGGGCAAAGATGTTATTCAGATAAGAATTGTCCGAACAAATACTGACGATCGGCCGACCGGATGCTAGGGCAGAATAAAGCTTACTGGGTGCTACCAGCCCTTCCATCCCTTCACTAATACTGACGATCGATACATCACAAGCCGTGAGTGAAAAAGGCAAATTTTCGCGAGATTGATAGGGCAAAAACAAACAATTAGTCAGCCCTAGTTCGGCAACGCGCTCCATAAAATGCTTGCGTTTATCACCACTGCCAATGAATACAAATTGAATATTTGGCAGATCTCTGAGTAAAATAATCGCCTCTAACAGGGTATCCATATCGTGGCAGCGACCCATATTGCCTGAATACAAGACTGTAAATGGCTCGACTAAATCTTGCTCTTTCGCAAACCAATTTTCTTGCTTCGGGATAGGGACGATCTGCTGTAGATCTGCCCAGTTGGGGATTACAGCGATTTTATCATCGATATCAGGTTGCTTGGCAATAATTCGGTCTTTCATCGTATCGCTCAGCACGATAATTGCCTCAGCATTTTGCCAAGTTAGACAGTTAAAATAGTCCCACAATTTAGCGATCCAATGCTGTTGCTTAATCACGTTTAACTCGATCGCGATGTCTGGATACAAATCATACAGCAGGCAAACGTAGCGAATTTGGCAAATCCGGCTGATAAAATAACCCAATAACGGTAAAAATGGCGGTGCTGTCGTCAGCAACACAACGCCCTGATGATGGCGGTGTCTAAATAGATGTAAGGCAGTTCTGATGAAAAAGATCGCGCCAGCCACTGCTTTACCGCGAATTCGATCCGGGCAAAATTTGGCAGCGTCAGAACGGCGAATAGTCAGCGTATCATGAGTCTCTGTCCGGGGCGAGTCATTTCGATCGAATGCGTAAGAGGGCTGGCTGGTGAAAACCTCAACCGAACCATATTCTTTGAGATTATGAGCCAGTTCTTCGATTAATTGACCCGTAGCCGCGTAATCTGGCGGAAAAAATTGATTGACAATCTTTAGTTTGAGCTTTGGCTGCGGTGGTCTAGCTTTGAGCGGCGAGCGACGAAGATCCAGGCGGGATGTATCGAGAAATGGCGGTGAAGATGCTTGATTATCAATCATCGGGGGAGAGAGTTGTTCGGGGTTGAAAGCCATTGTGGTTCGTTAGCTGATTACATACAGAGCTGAATCGAGAAACTCAATCGAGCGAATCGATTTGTTTGCGCCAGAAAAATATGAATATGAAAAATTGTCAATTTGTCGGTATGTTACCCATTAGACTGAGAAAAATTGCTAAATACAGAGAAAATTTATGAAAATTTATCTTTTCTTTCGGACGATAATTTACTCACCAGATCCACATACAATCTATGGATGACGAATCTGTACTCTTTGGCAAATTAGGATCGAGATTTAGATGCGATTAGACGAATACACTGTAGGCGCATATTCTCCAGGCGCACCTCTATGGAAACAGATTATGTGGTATTACCTAGGTTCGCCTTTGGTAAGTAACTATGCAATCGTTGATTCTAGATTTAAATGCTGGGTTCTGCGTTGTTTTGGTGCAGAAATTGGTATGGGAGTACGAATTAAACATGGGGTCAGGATTAAATTTCCATGGCGGTTAATTGTCAAAGATTTTGTCTGGTTGGGCGAGAATTGTTGGATTGACAACATAGCTTTGGTGACTATTGAAAGTCATTCTTGCCTATCTCAAGATGTATATCTTTGCACTGGGAATCATGATTGGCAAGATCCATTTTTTAAGTTGAAAGATCTGCCAATTCATGTCGGCGCAGGATGCTGGATTGCCGCGCGGGCAACTGTTGGCCCAGGTGTAACGATCGGCGATGGTGCAGTACTCTGTTTGGGCAGTATCGCAGGTCGATCTTTAGACCCAATGATGGTTTATGCTGGAAATCCAGCGCAACCGATTAAACAGCGAAAACTAACAAAATAATGTTAATTTTGCTAATCATATCACAACAATATATAAATGGTAGTATTTTTTCTTTATTTATTAAAGTTTCAGTCAGATATGCAATATAAAAATTAGTATAATTTAACTTAGTGAGTTCGATCGCTACCCCGCTCGATCGAATACTCAATTCAACTCACTCATTATTGTCAAGTAAGACGATCAAACTGGAATATATCGACAGTCACTTGAGTACTCAATCATTAATAAGTATTATAATTTACACCAAAGTTAATATATTTTAACTATTAGCACGATTTTAACGCAGTGGAATTGGGCTGCTGGGGATGTTCGAGCTAGGTAAATTTACAGTAATTGCCTTAGCTATTATTTGCTGTCCGATTTGGTTGGGGTGAATATTATCCCGATATGGATTCACACCACGTTCGAGTGAAGTGCGAAAATATGGTGCTAGTGAAATAGGCGAAATATTTAACTGTTTACAAGCTGCCCGAATCCTCTGATAGCCGATACTTGGAGTATTTTTTTGTATTTCTATATATTCAAAATTTTGAAATACTAAAACATTTGAAGTATGCTGTTTGGCAAACTTGAGAAATTCCTGTAAGTCTGTAATCCCTTTCGTGCCACCTGTTTCATCAACAGAGTCGGCAGGATGGTCATTTTCAATGCCGATCGGCGTGGAACTCGATCGAGGTAAATATCTGGGCAAATATCTTTCAATGCCTTCAACTAATGCTGAAATCGGTTGTTCTGTTGGATGTGTATTAAGATTAAGGGGGGCAAAAGTTGGGTTGTCAGCATAATCATGACTAGAAAGTACCAACACAATAATATCGGCATCAAAAAAACCATACTCTTTTGCATAAGCGAGCCAATTTCCTGGCCCCCAACTACCTGCTGATATATTCCCAACGATCGGCTGTTGATAGCCTGAATTAGCCAGACTCGATCGAATTAAACTTGTTGCTAAATCTGCATCATCTGTCTGGCTACCACCATTAATTACCGAATCACCAAACATCATGATTCTAAGTTCATCATTGTGTTTAGTGCGCATAAATGGTGGCGATCTCATCCCATATTGATTGACAACAAAATGATTGCCAAACCTGTATAAATCCTGATTTGGTTTATACATATATTCGATCGTGGGGTGAGTAATTGAAAGTGGCGGGGTACCCAAGCCGAGATAAAATCGAGCAAAAATTTCACCGATAACGATGGCAACAACAACTGCAAAAATAATCCCGATCAAAATGCGATATTTTTTGAGCAGTCTATCTTTTTTTGCCCTGCGCATAATCTACCTCTATTAAAGACTGTTACCGTTCGATGATTAGATAATATCGATCCAATTTATGTTTTAATCTAAGTAAATTAAGCGATTCTCCGTGGGAGAGGCTCCGCCAACGATTGTCGATCAATAATAGATCGATATACTCCGATTAGATCTGGTGCAATGCGCTCCCAAGTATAGTGTTCGAGGATAAATTGGCGGGCGCGATCTCCCATCAGTTTTGCTCGATTGGGATCGGTTAAATATCGATCGAATGTAGTCGCAATTGCAGCGATATCGAGATCGGCAACATATCCCAGCTCGTTATCTTCGATCGTCGTAGCTAACGCAACACCACGAGTTACTAAAGCGGGAGTGCCAACTGCCAAAGCTTCCAATACAGCCAGACCAAAACTTTCTAAATGAGAAGTCAGGGCAAATAAATTAGCTCCTTGAATTAAGAGTTTTTTCTGCTCTCCGGCAACAAAACCCAACATTTTGGTACGTTCAGCAATGCCAGATGTATGTAATAACGAGCGAATTTCTGCTTCATATTCAGCAGTCCCACTCCCTGCAATCATCAAGGTAAACCGATGATGAGTGAGTTTGCCAAGTGCAGGAATCAAATAATTTAATCCTTTGACATAATGCAACCGCGAGAGGAACAGAATAATTGGCTCGTCTACAGGATAATTAAATTGTTGCCGCAACAGGTTGGCAGCGTTGGGGATTGGTGGTGGGGTAGTAGTTAGAGCTAGTGGTAGGATAAAGGTAGGGGATTTGAGGTTGAGACAACTCACATCATCTTGCTCTTGTTGACAGGTGAGATGAAGGGCTTGACTATGATCGAGATTGGCTCGTTCGATTAACTTGAGATAAGCTTGCTTTTTGCGCGTCTTTTGCTGAAGCGACCATTTGCAGAGCATTCCATGCGGTGTTGTTAAATAAGGAATCCCTTTAGATCTGGAGATCGCCATCG
>JBJOOY010000377.1:0-3755 GCA_046051065.1 Cyanobacteriota bacterium | reverse complement strand
GACGAGCATAATTCATAATTCTGTCTTGTTGCGCTGTCTTGTCTCCCTGCTTGGTGGAACGCACGCTGTAGGCGAGCGTAAGCGAGACGTGCCGAAGGCGGAGACCTCAGCGCGATTCCATCCGCTTTTCGCGTCGGGGAACCCGACGGGCGGGAGCCGCTTTTTACGTCGGGGAACCCGACGAGCGCACACCGCATAATTCATGATTCATAATTTACTAAGTATTCTGTGATACAAAAAACTATTGTCAAGTCAGATTAAGTATTGTGTAATACCGTTAAACAGGGATGGCAGTCCTAACTTGAGTAAACAAACCGATTAGCTCGGGGTTGAGAGGGTTGAGAGTCCAGAATATTTCCAGTGAGAACAGATTGATATGGTCGTGATGCAAGATAAACCAATAGCTACGATCTTCCAGCAACTAGCTGGAAGCGCATTTCCACCCGTGATAGAAACGTTCGATCGCAATAAGACGATTTTCTTTCCTGGCGATCCTGCCGAACGAGTCTATTTTCTGACTAAAGGCGCGGTCAAATTATCTCGAGTCTATGAGGCGGGGGAAGAAATAACTGTTGCGCTATTGCGCGAGAACAGTGTGTTTGGAGTGTTATCACTAATTACAGGCAATAAATCCGACAGATTTTATCATGCGGTGGCTTTTACCCCAGTAGAGTTATTATCCGTCTCGATCGAGCAATTTGAGAAGGCGCTCACAGAACATCCAGAATTGTCCTGGATCATGCTTCGGGGGCTATCTTCGCGGATTCTTCAAACCGAAATGATGATCGAAACTTTAGCTCATCGAGATATGGGTTCGCGGTTGGCTAGTTTCCTGCTGATTCTCTGTCGGGATTTCGGGGTACCTAATGGTAACGGGATCACGATCGATCTTAAACTATCACACCAAGCGATCGCCGAAGCGATCGGTTCTACCCGCGTCACTGTCACCCGCCTCCTCGGCGATCTCCGCGATGAGGAAAATCAGGTGATCTCAATCCAAAAGAAAAAAATTACCGTTCACAATCCAGTAGCGTTGAGTCAGCAGTTTAATTAAGGGTTAGTTGTTAGTGGCTAGTGAAACAGATATTAGTTTAGATCTCATATCAATTTCTGGTGAGTGAGAAAGTCAAACTAATTTATTCATTCACTCTAGTAAAACTCATTCAGTTCGGCTATGCTGACTACTCAACCACTAGCCACTACAGCCACTAGCCACTATTCAACTTCCATCAACCTAAACCCCATCTGACACTGATAAGCATCGGGTTGAGGTTCATTACAAAAATTGAGAGTGTGGATTAATCGGGCACAACCAAGTTTACCTTGTTGCCAGCGAGGTTGACCATCACGATCGGAGAGGAGACAAGCTTGACAGACTTGGTGCGGAGCGAGAATTTGATTTTCAATAATAACTACTAACATACACCACCCCTAATGTTTGGATTGGGTCAGAAAGATTCAGTTGTACGGGAAAATCTCAATCGAGGACTTAAAGTTAGTCATAAGTTAGTACACAACAGCTTTAGCGGAAATTCCATCGATCTGCGGTAAATTGTTACCATATTTATTATAAATCTACCCACTAGGTTTAAATACTACTTCCTCTAGTAAAACGAAACCGTGCCAAAGCCAACTTTTTCTACGTAATTTACCAACAGCGGCTGTGACTCAAACTAGCTTCAGCAGTTATGATAGAAAACTTAGGGACACCAACTCGGGTCAGTAATCCCTACCCTACTCTTATCAATCTAGACAATGGCAAAAACTAACTTAGAATTTTTAGTAGAGACAGATCCGACGATCGCGAGTTTAATTGGTTCGGAATTAGGCCGTCAACGGGAACATCTCGAACTGATTGCCAGTGAGAACTTCACCTCCGCTGCGGTGATGGCAGCACAGGGTTCGGTACTGACAAATAAGTATGCCGAAGGTTTACCCAGCAAGCGGTATTATGGTGGCTGTGAATTTGTCGATGAGATCGAGCAGATTGCGATCGATCGAGTCAAGCAATTATTTGGGGCTGCTGCTGCCAATGTTCAACCCCACTCTGGCGCACAGGCAAATTTTGCCGTTTTTCTGACCCTCCTCAATCCTGGGGATAAAATCATGGGGATGGACTTATCCCACGGCGGACATCTCACCCATGGCTCCCCTGTAAATGTTTCGGGCAAATGGTTTGAAGTCAATCATTATGGCGTGAGTCAAGCAACCGAGCAACTAGACTACGACCAAATTCGGGACTTAGCCAAACAACATCGCCCCAAACTCCTAATTTGTGGTTATTCTGCTTATCCTCGGATCATCGACTTTGCCAAATTCCGCGAGATTGCTGATGAAGTTGGTGCTTTACTGATGGCAGATATCGCTCACATTGCTGGATTAGTCGCTACCGGACACCATCCCAATCCCATCCCCTATTGTGACGTTGTTACTACCACCACTCACAAAACCCTTAGAGGGCCGCGTGGTGGATTAATTATGACTCGCGATGCTGAGTTGGGTAAGAAATTTGATAAAGCTGTATTCCCAGGTACTCAAGGTGGGCCATTAGAACCTGTAATTGCTGGTAAGGCAGTTGCCTTTGGCGAAGCACTCCAGCCCAGCTTTAAGACTTATTGCGGCCATGTAATTGCTAATGCTAAGGCACTTGCTGGTCAACTACAACAACGGGGCTTTAAAATCGTTTCTGGAGGGACTGATAATCATCTAATGTTGGTGGATCTGCGATCGATCGGGATGACTGGCAAACAGGCGGATTTACTAGTTAGTGGCGTGAATATCACGGCTAATAAAAATACCGTACCCTTCGATCCAGAATCGCCATTTGTGACTAGCGGGTTGCGGCTTGGCTCTCCAGCAATGACCACGCGCGGGATGGGCGAAGCTGAATTCATCGAGATTGCGAATATTATCGCCGATCGACTCTTGAATCCTGAAGACGATCGGGTAGCTGAAAATTGTTTGAGCCGGATTGCTAATTTATGCGAACGGTTCCCACTCTATCCTCATCTGAGTATCCCCGTTCCAGCGTTGGCATAGGTTGTGAAAGGAGTATGGGTGAGGGTGCAAATATTAACATCGCCCATACTCCCGCTGCTGTTTAAGTACCAAAAGCTCGATCGCCAACATCACCCAAACCAGGGACAATGAAACCAACGTCATTGACGTGTTCGTCGATCATCGCTGCATAAATACTCAAGCTAGGATAAGCCGCACTCAGTTGTTGCAACGCTGGTGGTGCGGCAATAATTGCAATAATTCTCACGAAAGCGGGATCGATCCCACGTTGAGTAATTTCTGACATTGCCTGCATAATTGTCCCCCCAGTTGCTAACATCGGTTCGGCGATGATAATTCTGGTATCTGAATCGAATTTTTCGGGCAACTTATTGAGATAGCAACTTGGGAGTAACGTTTCCTCATTGCGGACTAATCCCAGATGATAAATTGCCGACTCTAAGGGTAAAACTGACTGAATGCCATCGACTAAAGTCAATCCCGCACGTAAAATTGGGACGATCGCTAATTTGGTCTGAGGATGAATAAACGTAACATTGGTTTCCGCTAAAGGAGTTTGCAGTGGGATGTCGATCGTTGGTAGCCAATCGCGAATCGCTTCATAAGCCAACCATTTTCCCAGTTCTGCCAAGGTTTGACGCAGCACTTTCGGGGAAGTTTCTGAATTCCGCGCCATTCCCAGCCAGTGCTGAATCAGTGGATGTGGGGGTACGTATACACGCATTTGGATTGCCATG
>JBJOOY010000376.1:0-3215 GCA_046051065.1 Cyanobacteriota bacterium | reverse complement strand
GAACAGAAATTTTTTGCCCCGACTGGCAGCGGTGATCAGATCGAGAGCGAACCTGTCAAAATCTGACTGTCGTTCGCCATCGACGACACAACAGCGATTGTGCTCCAACTGCATCAATCGATCTAAGCTCCCAGTACGAACTTCATCGAGCAGAAATCTGATTACTCGATCGGCTGGAATTCGACCCTGAGTTTTTTCGGTAACATAGTCTGGTAAATAACTATAGCTATAACCAAACACCGAATCTTGGGCGAATTCGGTTGTATGGACTGGTGTTTCTACGCCATTAACAATCAGATAATGGATGCTATCGCGAGTAATTCTCCCACCTTCAAAAAAAGCTGGCATCAGGAAATGAGCATCGAAACCACCCAATTCAGCCGCAATTACATCAGTCTCGATCGGGTAATGTCCGCGTAAGGTAGAATCCGATCGACTTACTACCAAAAAGTCGGTAATCTGAGTTGCTTGTAGGGCAATCTTCAAATTTTGACATACTTCTCGTGTCACCGCCGCCGCTTGGGTGGGTGTCAGCGCGCGAGTATTCGTCAAGATAAAAAAGATCGGTACACTATCCATCAATCCTAGTTTGAGTGTCTCCACATCCCATTGTGTTAAGAGTAGACAACTATGAACTGTCTGCGAACCAGTTGGATCGTCATCGAGAACAATGATTTTGGGTCGATCTGTTGTCATGGAGAAGTGACTAGTGACTAGATATCATCTTTAACAATAGCTTAAAGCTGGGTGGCAATCTCACTCTAAATATCGATCAAAATGGCGAATCTTATTTGCCCAGATATTGCGGCAGGTAGTTTGTTAAAATTTCATGCAGAGAGAGTTTATCCCCTGAGCGTATGAAACTAGCATTTATTATCGACCCGATCGCCAAATTAGATCCTACCCACGATACCAGTGTGGCGTTAATGGAAGCAGCAGATCGCCTGGGGCATGAGGTCTGGATTACGCAAGCTGAAAAATTGAGCGTCGTCGGTGGTAAAGCTTGGGGGTACTTACGATCGGTTAAACTAGTCCCAGTCGAACTCCAAGACCAACGCTGGGTGGCTCAGACAGAGTGGTATCGGTTGGGTGATGAAGTCTTCCGCCCTCTAGAAGAAATGAATGCTGTCTTGATGCGGACAGACCCCCCTGTAGACGTTCCTTACCTTTACACAACGTATATTCTCGACTGTATCGATCCGACTAAAACGCTAGTAGTAAATAGTCCAGCTGGGTTACGAACGGCGAATGAAAAGATGTTCGCGCTCCAATTTGCCGAGTGGATGACAGAGACAATCGTTGCTCGCGACAAAGCAGTTATTCGTCAGTTTCTCGAAACCCACGGTAAAGCAGTTTTAAAACCTCTAGGTGGTAAAGGCGGGGAGGGAATTTTTATGCTCGAACCAGACGATCGCAATTTTAATTCCCTCATTGAAGTTAGCACGGGGAGAGGTAGAGAACCTGTAATGATTCAAAAATTTCTCCCTGCTGCTAAGGATGGCGACAAGCGAATTATCTTACTCGGCGGCAAACCTTTGGGGGCTCTCAATCGAATTCCGACTGGGACGGAGTTTCGCGGAAATATGGCCGTGGGCGGACGTAGTGCCAAGGTAGATATTACGGATCGAGAGTACCAGATGTGTGCGGCGATCGCGCCAAAATTACAAGCTGCTGGGCTATATTTTGTGGGTATCGATGTCATCGGTGGCTATCTGACTGAAGTAAATGTCACTAGTCCCACTGGAATCCGGGAGATTGACAGATTAAATAATGTCCGATTGGGTGAGCAAACGATCGAGTGGATTGCCAGTTTTAAAAAAAATTCATAAACAATAAATAGCAAATCATTATGAAGGCTTACGAACTACCAGCAAGAATCGCATCATCAGGGGATATAGAGATCCTAAATTTCAATTCAGTAGAAATTCCAATTGGATCGAAAATTAAGGTAATTCTGCTAGTAGAGGAAGATAACGAAGATGATGAATCACCCGCACAGAGTTTTCGAGAAGGATGGGCAGATGTTGTGACGGGAAATACGATACCTGCTTCTAAGCTGTGGGAGTAAGTTGATGGATGAGCAACCAGTTTCTATTCAAGTTGATGCAACTGCTAAATTCCAGAAGAAGATTAAGAGTCTAGAAAAGAAATATCGAAATATTAAAGATGATGTTCGTCCAATAGTTGAATCACTAGCAATAGGTGAGCTACCTGGAGATAGAATTACCGCTCTGAGTCTAGCAATTTACAAAGTTAGAGTTAAAAACAGTAACAATCATAAGGGTAAGAGTAGTGGATATCGATTGATTTATTATGTCAAGACGATCGATCGAGTAATCTTAGTTACTATCTATACTAAGTCAGAGCAACAAGATATTGAGAACAATGAAATCGAGGATATCATCGCTGAGTTTGAGTGAAGGAAAAGAGTAGATCGATTAAGCTTATCGATAACGCTCGACAAGTTACTTCATTTCAGCCAGAGAATCTAGGATGAATGAACTCGATCAAGTTGATAATGGGGTCTGGAAAGATTGAATATAATTCAATCTTATCACTCTCGCCCGATCGACAGATAAATATTGTAGGGTAGGTTGGGTTGAATAATGAAACCCAACATTTCGAGAATGTTGGTGTGTTAGTTGGGTTTCGCATTGCTCTACCCCACCTACAAATTTTCTGCTGAAAATTTTACAATTGCTGAGTTCCAGGGAAAAGAGTTCAGTGTTATGACTTGAGATCGAAACATCACTAGATCGGGAGTAGTTCTAATTATTTGGTAATCATCCCCAATGTGACTGGATGATAAATATAACGGTAATATCTTATTTCTTCTGACCATAAGGTATAAAGCGAATTTCAATCCTACGTCTAGTATCATCGGCACCAATATCGCTCTTGGCAAGTTCTCCAGATGGTAAGTATAGTTGACCAGCAGAATAAGCTCTAAACTTCACCTTCTCCAATTTTTTGGTATTTAAAAATTGGACTACTGCTACTGCCCTCATTAGTCCTAAATCGCTATTAGATCCAGCTTTTAGAGCATTAATTTTTTCATTTCCAGTAGCGGCTGAGGTCAGTTTACCATCAAGATTGCTGAAATTACTAATTCCCTGACTATCTGTGTGACCGATTATTTGGATAAAGTCAATATTACCTTTCTCTGTTGCTTTTTTGATTTCAGGTAAAATCGCTGCCTGGATATATTTCTGTAA
>JBJOOY010000375.1:0-11463 GCA_046051065.1 Cyanobacteriota bacterium | reverse complement strand
ACGGAACTGCTAAAGGTGGGGTAGCGCTAGCAGTGGTTCAACAGCTTGGTTTACCAATTCGGTTTGTTGGTGCTGGCGAAGGTATTGAAGATCTCCGCCCTTTCTCTAGTTATGAATTTGTTGAAGCTTTACTAAGTGGTTAAAAATTATCAATTATGAATTATGAGCCACAAATTATCTCAACAGTAGATCTCGAAAAATTGGTAGCGGATCTCAATCGCCAGCAAAAGAAAACCCACGAACTGCTGAGTAATTTAAGTTTTGCCTTGCGGAGTTTTAAAAACCTCAATCAGTTTTTAGAATTAATTCCATTGATGGTGGCGCGAGTAACTGATGGCGAAGCGGGAGCGATTATTTTATTTAAAAAAACTGGTCAATTACAGATTCAACAACTGCATTGCCAGGGTGAAACTGGTTGCGATCGATTGCGGCATAGCATCGAAGCGGCAATCTATCAAACTTTAGCTGACACATTTGATGACCCAGAGATCGGTTTTCATAAAGATTTTTGGGAAAAATTAGAAAGTAAAATTGAGTTAGATATAGATCGATCGATCGGAATTTTTCGGACGCCAATTTTATTGGAAAGTGGCGAGCGCGGTCGATTATATGTATTTAATCGCAATCCTAATTATGAGTGGACAGCCGATCGACAAAAATTATTACAATTAGTTGCCGATCAGACTGCCGTCGCAATTCATAATGATGAATTAACAGTAGAATTACGCAAAAAAGAACGACTCAATCGGGAGTTGGAAATTGGTGCGGAAATTCAGGAGCGATTATTACCAAAACAGTTTCCCGATATTCCTGGACTCGAATTAGCTGCTTGCTATCTCAATGCCAACCACGTCGGGGGCGACTACTATGATTTTATCCCCGCTAACTACGATCGATTGGCAAATAAGCAAGTCGATGCTGCTGTAACAACTAAATGGAGTATCACGATCGGCGATGTCATGGGTAAAGGTGTCCCCGCTGGACTCATTATGACCATGACTCGGGGGATGTTGCGAGCGGAGGTACTCAACGGTCATTCACCCGCGTGTATCCTCGAACACCTCAATCGGGTGATGTACGCAGATTTAGAAAACTCCAGTCGGTTTATTACGCTGTTCTATTCAGAATACGACCCGACGACCAAAGTGCTCACTTATGCTAATGCTGCCCATAATCCCCCTCTCTACTGGCAATCTGCCACCGATCGCATTTTACGATTAGACACTCAGGGGATGTTGATCGGACTAGATGCCAATTCTCAGTACGAGGAGAATCGAATCCAACTCCAACCAGGAGATACAATCATTTACTACACCGATGGCTTCACCGATGCAGCCAATCAGGATGGGGAACGTTTTAATGAGGATAATCTGATCCATACCTTCCATACCGCCTGTCAACAACAGCTAAATTCTCAAGCTACCCTCGATCGAATTGTCTCAAAGATTGATAGTTTCGTAGATGTCGATCGTGCTGATGGTGACGATATGACCATGGTTGTTATGAAAGTAAATTAATAAATAATTGCTAAATTTAAGGATCCGTTTACTAGCACAACAGCCAAACCCCATTGTGCGAGCCGAGCGTCATCCCTTTACTTATTAAAATTAAATTTATGTATCGGCAACCGCAAACAGCTACCGTTAAAACCATATATTTGTTAAAATTAATGAAGAATTTGCAACACAATGGGAAAGCACAGCCGTTATGGGTCGACTAGGGGTTTTACTACTGAATTTGGGCGGACCGGAGCAATTATCAGACGTGCGTCCGTTCTTATTTAACCTGTTTTCTGACCCTGAAATTATTCGCATTCCGATCGCGGCACTCCAAAAACCGTTAGCGTGGGCCATTTCTACTTCAAGAGCCAAAAAATCTCAAGCCAATTATGAGAAAATTGGCGGCGGTTCCCCACTGCGGCGGATTACCGAAGCGCAAGCACGAGCAGTGGAAAGCCAATTACGCGCACAGGGAGAAGATGCGAAAGTTTACATCGGGATGCGCTACTGGCACCCATTTACCGAAGATGCGATCGCCCAAATCCAGCGAGATGGGGTCGAGCAGTTAGTAATTCTCCCCTTATACCCCCAATTTTCGATCAGTACCAGCGGTTC
The DNA here is from genome assembly GCA_046051065.1 of Cyanobacteriota bacterium. Taxonomy (GTDB): domain Bacteria; phylum Cyanobacteriota; class Cyanobacteriia; order Cyanobacteriales; family Chamaesiphonaceae; genus Chamaesiphon. The sequence goes on along the minus strand of JBJOOY010000375.1, from coordinate 9,349 downwards.
TAGTTTCCGCTTGATTGAAAAAATCTGGAAGGAAAATCCAAGTCTCAAGCCACCTAAATACACGGCGATCGCTGATTGGTATAAAGAGCCTGGTTATCTTCAGGCAATGTCAGAATCGATCGCCGCAGAAATAGATAAATGCCCCAATCCCGATCGAGCGCATGTCTTTTTTAGCGCACATGGCGTTCCAGTGAGCTATGTTCAAGAAGCTGGCGATCCCTATCAAATGGAGATTGAGGAATGCACCAAACTGATTATGGAGACATTAGGGCGACACAATGACTATTCTCTGGCCTATCAAAGTAAAGTAGGCCCGGTCGAATGGCTTCAACCCTATACAGAAGATGCGATCGTTCAATTGGCCGAACAGGGAGTTGCCGATCTAGTTGTCGTACCGATTAGCTTTGTCTCCGAACACATCGAAACCCTTGAAGAAATTGATATCGAATATCGGGAAATCGCCGAAGCAGCAGGCATCCATACCTTTAACCGGGTCCCCGCTTTAGATACCAACCCCGTCTTCATCCAAACACTGGTCGATCTCGTCCTCAAAGCCGCCGCAGCACCCGCACTGGACATCGCCCAAGTCACCCAGATGAAGAAGAAAATTAAAATGTATCCTCAAGAGAAGTGGGAAATGGGTCTGACAAATGCGGCGGAAGTCTGGAACGGTCGGCTGGCAATGCTTGGCTTTATCGGCATCGTAGTCGAACTAATCAGCGGTCGTGGGCTGTTACATCTGTTTGGAATACTCTAGTGGCTAGCCACTAGCCACTACCCCGATGAATATTCAACGCTGGATTGCTCGTAGAGAAGCCAAATGGCAGGAATTAGATAAATTACTGCAACGCGCCGAACAGCGGGGAATTAAGTCACTCGCGGCGCAGGAAATTGGTAAGTTAGCCAGCTTATATCGATCGGTAGCTGCGGATTTAGCCAGAGCGAATACCAACCAGATCGGACAGACGATCGTGCAAGAGCTTCAGGCTTTAACTACTCGCGGCTATAGTCAAATTTATCGCGGTTCGCGGCGACAAGAATTACGCGCAGCGATCGAGTTTTATCAATGGAAATTCCCGCAAGTATTGCGGGAAACTTGGGGATATACGGCAATTGCTTTTGGGCTATTTTTAGCTGGCGCTCTGATTGCCTGGTGGTTTGCATGGCAAGATAATAGTTTTATGTCAGCGATCGTTCCACCAGCACTGATTGAAAAAGTACGAGATCGACATCAACTCTGGATGGGTTCGATTTTAGGGACGGAGCCTACTGCGGCTACTGGTATTGCAATTAATAATCTCAGTGTCGCGTTTAGGATGGTTGCGGGTGGAATTACTGCGGGTTTATGGACGATTTTTGCCCTATTTTATAATGGCTTATCAATTGGGGCGATCGCTACATTGGTCGGACAAAATGGTTTGGCATATCCATTTTGGGCTTTTGTTTTTCCCCACGGTGCCTTAGAATTACCCGCAATTTTTATTGCAGGTGGTGGTGGTTTATTAATCGCTCGGGGACTGTTATTTCCTGGTCGATATCGCAGGCGCGATGCGCTCCGCATTTATGGTTTACAAGCCGCCCAATTGGTCATGGGACTCGTACCAATGTTACTAATTGCCGGATCGATCGAAGGTTTCTTTTCCCCTCAAGAAGTAATCCCCAGTCCAATTAAATATTTAGTCGGAACGATATTATTTATCTTATTAATTCTCTATACACTCCGTCAACAAAATACCAATCAATAACTAAACCATCCGGATCGAGAATATCTCAGAGAATTCAATCCTGTCCGATCGCATAGCGTACCGTAGGCAATTGATTGGTGCTGTTGGGTTTCGCTTCACTCAATCCAACCTACAGCTTACTATCATTGGTTGTCTTTTGAGTGGTATTCCTTACCATTCAGTACTCCCAACAAACACAGTTGAACCACTGATTAAGTGAGGATCTGTACAGAGATCGACGATCGCTAAGGCAAACTCTGCTACAGTTGGTAATACACCCGCTCGATCGCGACGTTCGTTAATCAGTCCGCGATTCGACCGTTCCATCAGTTTAGGGGTAATCGTCCCTTCAATCAAATCGCCGCTGACTACTCCCAAACTAATTCCCTGTTCCATCAGTTGTGGGATGCGGTTGCGCAGCGACTGTTCGCCAGCATATTTACTCGCTGCTACAGGCTCGTACAGCGCATAAACAGGCTTTCGGCCATAAAAATGAGCGAGGTGACTGGTAACAAACACAATCCGTCCACCGACAGGCATTAAGGGTAAGGCGAGATCGACTAATCGCGATTGTGCGGTGAGATTGAGATCCATGGCATAATTTGCGGGCTTATCTTTTTCTAAACCGCCGCTGGCATTGAGTACTAGTAAATCCAAATGAGTAAAATTGGTGGCGATTGCTTGCATCATTTGGCTAACTTCGCGATCGTTGGTAATATCTGCTTGGGCGAGGATCGCACGACAACCAGTGGCTCGGATATCGGTAGCAATTTCTTCAGCACGGGCTGCTTTGCTGTGATAGTTGATGGCAATGTCAGCACCACGTTTGGCGAGTAATTGCGCTACTGTCGCACCGATACCTCGCGATGCACCAGTTACTAAAGCTACTTTTCCAGTTAGATCGATCGTCATATTGCTTTAATCTTACTCATTAGATTGCTTATAAAAATTGATAATTTAGATCGTATTTTTCAAACGGTTGCTGAATCCAGGGATTATCGGGCAGATAACTCACATAATAATCTGGTACATAAATCGAGCAACCTTTATACCAAATCACCGCAGTTTTAATCTGCTGAATTTCTGGATATCGATCGCGCAACCAGATGATTGTTTGTTGTAAGGTAATTCCAGAATCGACTAAATCATCAACTAATAATACTCGACTACCCAATCGATCGGTTGTCATAGTTAGGTGACTGGCGATCGATAGTTTCTCTCGATCGTGAGTATGATCACGATATGAACTAGTGGCTAAAATTGCCAATGGTTTATGAAATATTCGCGATAAAATATCACCTACACGCAAACCACCTCTAGCCAAACAAATAATTAGATCGAACTCGGATTGAGAGCGATCGATTTTAGCAGCTAATAACTCGATCGCCTGATGATATTCGTCCCAAGATATATTTAGTTCGGGCATGAAATAGTTATTAAGCTGTTAAGCATCTAAATTAAACGATCGCTATTAATCACTAGATTGAAAAAAACTTAAGAGTTCGCGGTTGACAATTTGTGGAACTTCTTGTTGAATCCAGTGCCCACACTGAGGAATTAATTTTAGCTTAAATGGAGCCGAAATTAATCGTTCCATTCCTTCTGTTAACCTATTGCTGAGAAAATTATCTTCTTCGCCCCAGAGCATTAAAGTTGGCACAGAAATCGGTAGTGGAGAATTCTGCCAATTTTTGAGCCAATTTTGGGGTGCGAGCAGGTGACGATAATAATTTAGTGCAGCGGCTAATACGCCAGGTCTTGCTAATGCTTCGCGATAAATATTATTATCTTCTGCACTGAAAGCTCCTTTACGCACTGCTTGTCCGCGAAAAACATTGAGAATGAAGTCTTTAAGGTTCTGCTGGATCAACCATTCTGGCAAGCCAGGGATTTGAAATGCAAACATATACCAACTCCGGCGCATTTGATCCAAATTTCCAACCATTTCCTGAAACAAACGTTGGGGATGAGGAGCATTAAGGATGGCCAATCGATCGAGTACTTGGGGGCATTTTTGGGCGAGATGCCATGCGATCGCACCGCCCCAGTCATGTCCGGCAATATGTGCTTTAACGTACCCTAGCGCCTCGATTAGCCCCTGAATATCACCGCTGAGGGTATCGAGATCGTAGCCGTTAAGGGGCTTATCGGAATAATTATAACCTCGGAGATCGGGAACGACGACTTTAAAATGTCGGGCAAGGGCAGGAATCTGATGTCGCCAAGAGTACCAAAATTCCGGAAAACCGTGCAGTAGAATAACTAGTTCTCCCTCACCTTGAGTTACACAATGCAACCGAATGTTATTGGTTTGGATGAACTCGTGTCGCCAACCTGAATCTAAGGAGGCTGTATAAGGTTTCATGCATCTATCGAGTGCTGTTCATTATCAGTATAAACCTCAATATTTGGATTGGCACTATTCTCGATCGGTTAGTTCCTGCAAGTTGAATCAGATCCGCTCTCCTAGCCGCTCATTCATCGATCGAGCGATCGGGTTTCAACGCGAGCTAAACTAGAGCATATGTGGACACATAGCTTTAGCTTTGTCCATGTACTTATTTGCTAGTTTTAGGCTTAGGTTGCTGTCCGAGCACAATTGATTTAAGCTGCTGGCTACTTGACTGCTCAATCGCGGTTATTTTCGTTTGCTGGTCGGGAGTTAAAGTTGACTTCAGGCTTTTTAAAGCCTGTTGCAGCGACTGAATGCGTTCTTCATCTGCTTTGTTTTGTGACTTTTGTTCGGGAGTCAGAATTGCTTCGATCTGTCCGCGCCGAGCGATGGCGATTTGTTCGATTTTCGCCTTCTGTTCTGAAGTAAGAGCGTTTTGCGGCCCACCTTTTTTTTGACCGCCTTGTTTGAGTTGTGACTGTTGTTCGGGAGTTAAAACTGCTAACATTTTTTCTTCAGCCGTTCGATCGATATTTTGCACTTTAGCTTTTTGATCTGCGGTTACATTGGTGATGCCACCATTTGCAAGCTGGGCTTGTTGTTGTATTTGTTGAAATTTTTTGAGCTGTTCGGGATTGAGGACGGCTTCGATTTTCGTGCGCGTCGATTGTCGTATTTGTTGGATTTTAGCTTTTTGTTCGGCGGTCAGATCGATCTGACCAGGTTGAGCCTGGGCGATCGATCTGGCATTTTTGACTGGGCGAATGCTTGAAAGATCGGCAGCATTAGCCCCAGCCACAATTGTGAATGTTGGTACGGCAAAAACTAGAGCAAAAATAGGTAATAATCTAGCTAATTTATTGTACATATGCAGTCTAAGGTAATTATCTGTAAAGGTCGATCGATTCTTCATGGCGCGATCCTTAATGCACTTTTCTTCTATACATTCAAACTACTCACGATCGAGTTCAGGCGAATAAACTACTCCCTTCCCGCTCATAGGACATAGATTAGCTTTTTCTTTATGCCCTCTGCGCCTCTGCGGCTAAAAAAAGATCTTTGACAGTAATAGGGAAGAAGCATGATCTATACTCTCATGGTGGGAAGGCAGTATGACGATCAAGGTCTAGATCGATCGCAATGATTCTCATCCACTATGGCTAAAATACGGTCAATTGGATAAATTAGGATGAATGAGCTGCTGCACCAAACAACTCATTCACAGGCAGGAAAATTAAAGAATCGCATTGGAAATCGGCACTAAGAAATTTAGCTATATATAACAATTTCCCCTACCATATTTATTAAGCTTGAGGCTTAGATTTCTGTCCTGTCACAATTGTTTTGAGCTGCTCGTCGCGAGCTTTCTGAATAGTTGTTATTTTTGTTTTTTGGTCGGGAGTTAAAGTTGACTCTAGGCTCTTATAAGCCTCACCCATCGATTGACTACGTTCTTTCATTGCTTGGAGTTGCGTCTTTTGTTCGGGAGTGAGAATTGCTTCCATCTGAGCGTTCCCATCGGCGATGAGTTTCTTGATTTTTGCTTCTTGCTCTGGAGTAGGGCTTTTTGCAGTATTACTTTTGTTCTGAGCAGCTTGTCCTGGTGATGACTTTGATTCGGCAGGAAGGAGCGCACGAAGTTCTTCAACCTTCGCTTTTTTAATAGCTTGTAGCTTACCTTTTTGCTCTTCGGTAAGAGTTATCGGTGCCCCATTACTAGCCTGGGATTGTTGTTGTATTTGTTGAAATTTTTTGAGCTGTTCGGGGGTAAGAACGGCTTCGATTTTCTTGCTCGTAGATTGTTCGAGTTGCTCGATTTTAGTCTTCTGCTCGGGGGTCAGCTTGATCCCACCCGGTTGAGCCTGTGCGAGCCGTCCGTCTGTTTTAGTGGAGATAGCATTTGACTGGGCGGAGGGATTGGCTTGCGCTGCTAATGTGAATGTTGGTACGGCAAGAATTAAAGCGAAAATTGGTAATAATTTAGCTAATTTATTTTTCATAGAGAGTCTTAGGTAATTGGATAGAAATTTTGATGCAGTACTCATGCTGCTATCTTCGATGCAGTTTGCCTCCATACATCTAATTTACTGACGATCGATTTCAGAGTGACAAGTATTGCGATCGAAGTATCGAGATGGTGACAAGGATTTTAATCCGCTGAGTCAAGTGTCAATGAGTCAAATAATTCGATCGAGTCAAGTTATTTAGATTAATTTAGCAAATATATCATCGATTCTGTTGTGACAACAAAGACATTAGACCGATTAGATCGCCTGAACCTTAAGCCCAACAGTCAATTTGCTGTTGTAAAAATGGATAATTATCGATCGATCCCTGTCAGCTAAATTTTAATTTGGATTTGCTCGAGTAGATTGTCCTCAATACATTATGTTTACTTAAATTTGACCTGTCAATCGATTTTAAGTTCCATCATCTTGACTTAGTTCGCTTGATTCGATCGGATTAAATTTTATTAAGCCATATGGCTGATCTAACTCCGATCGATTAAAACTAATAGCTTAATTTATAGCTAATTTGGACAAAAATGGATGGAGATTACCTGCATAGCAAAATAGATTTGACTAAACTAGTGAGCAGATCTATCCACTACCTAAATTTTCCAGCCGATGATTTTTGCTGATTTTGAATTTCCAACTACTCGTAAATGTCCAAGATGCAAAAGTGTTGAAATTTGCCGTTCTCAGCGGACTGATTTAGTCGATCGGACACTCTCAATGATCAATTTTTATCCATACCGCTGCAAGCAGCCCACCTGTCAGCACAGATTTGCAAGCTTTGGCAGATATTAGCACCCGAGACTTTTAGGCTAGATCTGCCAGATGGGATCTAATCCGGTCATACTCCGCACGGTTATAAATTGCGGTTTTGTGGATGGGTGGACGGGTGGATGGGTCATATCATCACGATTTTGGAATACTCAGATTATTTATCCCCGCTCAAAGTATACGTACTTTCAATTTTCAGCAACAACTGTTGGTAAAATAACTTCGGGGACAACTGAAGCAGTTGCCTGTTTTTGCTTGAGTGGTTTTGTACTAAAGGTCAGAGATCGATCGCTTAGTGATTGTTGTCCAGATCCCACACAATCGACATAAATCGTATCACCTGCACCAAACGTAGTTTCGAGTATTTTAGTGGCGATCGGATTTTGTAATTCTCGCTGAATCGCACGTTTTAACGGTCTGGCACCATAGATCGGATCGTAGCCGACATCAGCTAAATAATCCTGAGCCGCACCTGAGAGTTGAATTTTAATCTCTCGATCGGCCAACATCTGCTCGATCTGGTAGATTTGAATCGTCACAATTTGCCGCAGTTCGGTTTTCTTGAGCGGCTCAAAAATTGTCAGCTCATCCACCCGATTGAGAAATTCGGGACGGAAGTGGGTGCGGAGGGCGTTAGTTACCTGTTCCCGCACATCGTGATTCTGAGTACGATCGCGATGGGGATTGAGTAAGGTATTAATAATCTGCTCGCTGCCAATATTACTAGTCATCACAATGACAGTATTACAAAAATCGACTGTTTTCCCTTTGGAGTCGGTAATGCGGCCATCGTCGAGGACTTGGAGCAGAATATTAAACACATCGGGATGAGCTTTTTCAATCTCATCAAATAGCACCACACAGTAGGGATGACGGCGCACGGCTTCGGTAAGTTGTCCACCATCTTCATGTCCGACATATCCTGGCGGCGCACCAATCAGGCGAGAAACTGCGTGTTTCTCCATGTATTCCGACATATCCAACCGCACCATCGCTTCATCGCTATCGAACAGAAATTCAGCCAATGCGCGGGCGAGTTCGGTTTTCCCTACCCCAGTCGGCCCCATGAATAGGAATGAGCCAATCGGCCGATGGGGATCTTTCATTCCTGCGCGGGCGCGACGAATGGCTGCGGAGACTGCGCTAACAGCTTCCTGTTGCCCGATTACGCGGTGGTGGAGGTGGGATTCGAGTTGGAGGAGTTTTTGACGTTCGGAGGCAAGGAGACGGTTGACAGGTATTCCCGTCCATTTGGCGACGATTTCGGCAATATCGTTGTCGGACACCTGTTCTCGGAGGAGGGTGGAGCCTTGAACTTGAACTGCGGCGAGTTCGGTTTCTTTGACTTCTCGTTCCTGCTGGAGTTTTTCGAGCTTCCCATATTTAAGTTGGGCGGCAGTATTGAGATCGTAGGCACGTTCGGCTTGTTCGATTTGGACTCTAATCCGATCTTCTTCTTCCTTGAGACTTTTAATCCCATCGAGAAGTTGTTTTTCTCCTTGCCATTGATTGGTAAGTTCGGCTTGTGTTTGTTTGAGGGTGTCGATTTCTGCGTCGATTTTGTCGAGTCGCCCTTGGGTGGGGAGATAGCTACCACTGTTGAGATTTTCACCTTGGAGGGAGAGTTTCTCCATCTCTAGTTGCATCACGCGCCTGTCGATTGCTTCTAGTTCGGCGGGTTTGGAGGTAATCTCCATCTTGAGTTTAGCGGCGGATTCATCGACGAGATCGATCGCTTTATCGGGTAAAAATCGATCGGCAATATAACGGCTGGATAATTTAGCGGCGGCGACTAGGGCGGAATCGCTAATCTTTACCCCATGGTGAACTTCATACCGTTCCTTCAATCCCCGCAAAATCGAAATTGTATCTTCGACGCTCGGCTCGCTCACCTGGACGGGCTGAAATCGGCGTTCTAGCGCGGGATCTTTCTCGATATACTTGCGGTACTCATCGAGCGTTGTCGCGCCGATACAGCGCAATTCTCCCCGAGCTAGCATCGGTTTGAGCAGATTACCTGCATCCATCGCGCCTTGACTAGCACCCGCACCGACGACGGTGTGGAGTTCGTCGATAAATAGGACGATTTGCCCGGCGGATTGGGTAACTTCTTTTAATACCGATCGTAAGCGTTCTTCAAATTCACCCCGCAGTTTAGCTCCAGCAATTAAACTGCCCAGATCGAGGGAAATGAGGGTGCGATCTTTGAGCGATTCGGGGACATCGCCATTGACGATCCGTTGTGCCAATCCTTCGGCGATGGCGGTCTTCCCGACACCTGGCTCACCGATTAAGACGGGGTTATTTTTTTGGCGGCGGGATAGGACTTGGACGACACGGCGAATTTCTTCATCGCGCCCGATCACCGGATCCATTTTTCCGGCTTTAGCAGCTTCAGTCAGATCTCGCCCATATTTAGAAATAACGTCACTATTTGCAGCGGCAGC
>JBJOOY010000374.1:0-15429 GCA_046051065.1 Cyanobacteriota bacterium | reverse complement strand
ATCTTTTAGGGCTAGCGCGAAAAGACACTTGTATGTACTATCCCACCGATCTCCTCCTTCATAAATATGTGTTTGATTATGTGGACGTGAATCGTAGATATATTTATCGAGCCTAACTTCTAGCAGATCATCTTCATAAATGATGTCGGGTGTAAGTTGAGGAGATCGATCTCGATCGGTTAAATTATTCTGTTCTGGAGCTGTTATAAGAAACCACTTATAATTATCTGATACTAAAGAATTATAAAAAGATTCTCCTGTAATTGGGTCTTGGATTACTAATTTATTTACACATAAATCAGTCTTGACCTGATTTAAAATATCATCGATCTTCGATTGAACTTTTTTGACTTCGCTAGTATCATTTAACCCTTCTCTCTGTTGAAGTAAGTTTTGATAAGTTACTAAATATGATTTTATGATTCGCCTAACTTCTTGTTGTCCACTTGTTGGATAATTTGGCATAATTTTTCTTTATTATTAGTGAAGAATTGATACTTGTCTAGAAGCTGCTAATGCAAAAACTAAATTTACTTATCGACTATTGATTACAGTTCGTATTGCCTTCACTTGTTGCCATCGCCCACTTAACAAACTTAAACTGTTGCGATTATTGCGAATAATCCGTTAGAATTTAACCAATCCCCCAATATTGGATTGCCAACAGTTAAATTATGGGCAACCTCAATTACCCTGCCTACATCCCCAGTGAAGATGACACCAAACTCTCCCAAGAGAGCAGCCGCATCCTGACTACCTATCTTAGCCCCAACGTCCACCAGATTGAGATTGTCGAAGCAGATGGTAATAAACATTCAGCCACCATCCCCGCTGCCGCCTACCGCTTACTCGTCGATGCTTTAACCCAAATGGCTCAGGGTAATGCCGTCAGCCTGATCCCGATTCATGCCGAACTCACCACCCAAGAAGCGGCAGATCTACTTAATGTCTCCCGACCATACTTAATCAAACAAATCGAATTAGGTGAAATCCCTCATCATAAAATCGGCAAACACCGCCGGATTAATTTCAACGATTTGATGGTTTACAAAGACCGGATCGATCTCGCGACAGCGCAAGGGTTAGATGAAATGGTGGCAATTTCTCAAGAGCTAGGACTGTACGACTGATGGCTGCTAATATCGCCGTAGTCTATGATGCCTGCGTTCTATATCCTGCCCCCTTACGCGATCTGTTAGTTCAATTGGCGACAACCGGAATTTTTCGCGTCAAATGGACAGAGCTGATTCATGATGAATGGACGCGAAATCTATTAATCAAACGTCCTGACTTGAACGCTGACAGACTCGCTCGGCTGAGAGTCTTGATGAATCAGAATGTGCCCGATTCTCTAGTCACAGATTTTGAGGATTTGATTCCCACTCTAGAGTTACCCGATCCTGACGATTGCCACGTTCTAGCTGCCGCCATTAGCGCAGACGCTAAAATTATCGTCACTTTTAACCTCAAGGATTTTCCAGCTCCAATCCTTGCCAAACATGGAATAGTCGCCCAACACCCAGATGTGTTTGTTGGCGATCTCATCGAGCGATACCCTCAGCAAGTCTTGCAAGCTGTTGACACGATTTTAGCTCGCCTGAAGAATCCACCTCAGACTTTCGACAATCATCTGGAAACTTTAGCGAATCAGGGCTTGCTAACTTCCGTTGCGATGCTCCGCGATCTTCGCAGCGAGAGCTAAATCGCTCTTATTATGCACTTAGCCTACATCGATATTCCCCGACTCAGAAGTTGAGATTCCTTCACTCTAGGATTGTGAGTCACCTTGTAAACCTTCTTCCTATCCTTGCCTCCTCCCAGCACATCATCAAACCTCTGCACTTCCACTCCATTCAAGCGTTCGAGCTGTTCCACATCCTTTCGATCGATATTCAGCCAGCCAACTGCTTTCCACTTACCATCCCCCGTCTTGCTAGCTTTGAGCATCAGCCGATCGGGTCGTATCCGAACTACAGTCAGAGTGTCATTATCTAACTCGATCCCAACACGACAATTCTTAAACTTGTTACCATCGCCCAATTTCATCACCGCCATCTCCACTGCCCGATCGAACATTGCCCGATCGATTTGACTCAACCGCACGGGCTGTCCTTGCACTTTGAGATTAGTCGATCGCATCAAGGCAATATCCCCAGTCGAGGTCGGGATTTTCTCGCTGACTACCGACCACTTCGAGCCAATATCCCCACCCTTATGAGCCTCACCATCCTTGAGGAAGGTCACACCCGTGACGCAATCGCTCATACTGAGATTGAACCGCACATCAATGTCAGACTGTGCCAAGCGATCGAGCCAAGTCTGAAGATTTGGGCAATCATCGAGCGAATCTTTGACCATCCGAGCGATATCCGCATCCAGGTTGACCGCTTGAGCCTTCTCGCGCTTAACCTCCCAGGACGACTTAATCTCCCGAAGCCCAAAATCTCGTTCTGCTTCCCTGAGAATTGTTTGAATCTTGAACCTGTCAAAACTATCCCTGACGAACTTACCCTCAACAGTCACAGCATTAGTGACGATGTGGATATGATCGTGGTCGTGAGCATAATCGTGTCCTGGGTCATCGCGGTGATGATCCACAGCAATAAATTGACATTTTTGATAACCCAAGCCGTCTAGCACCCGCAGCGCGATCGCTTCCTTGGTAATATCGTCAACCGCCCCATCCTCTGGGGCAAACGCGATCGAGAAGTGGCGCACGGGTTTGGACACCTTCGGACGCAGGTTCGCCACCAGCCGAAACTCTCGCGCTAACTTGGCAGGGGTGGAACTAAAGACACAACCACCGATGATGCGGGGTCGTTTATCGGGATTTAATAAATAATCCATCACCCCACGGAAGCCGTTACCCTTATTGATTTTAGCGATCGACATTTTTAAGGAATAAGTAATAAGTAATAAGTTAGAAATGTAGTTTAAGTGAAGGTGGCGAGAATTGCTTGGGTTGCTCGATCGTTAGCCTCAACCGTTGCTTGAAGCTGTATTTCATCGACAACGATCGATTGCCCATTTATCTTGGCTAGATGGACTGCCTTCGTCATCTGATGGAGACAATTTCCCTGCGCCCGTAGTTCGCGATAGTTCAACATCAACACTGCATATTCAGGCTTTGGAACACTACGAGTTGCTGGATGCTTTAACCCCCGCGCCCTCAGATATTCCGAGCGATTCAATCTCATTTCCTTAGCGGCAGCATCGACGATCTGCAACTCGCGATCGCTCATCAGCACTTCGACTCGTTTAATTTTGCGCTCGGATCGATCGACTTGTTTGGACTTCCTCATGATTACTCGACAGATTTTGATTGACTACCTTGCTCCTCCAGATCACCATCCGCACTACTTCAAGTTAGTTACAGATTGCAACTCATAACACGACGGTACCACCACGCAAAGTATTATGACTTCGCTCGGTTTTTGACGGCTAATTTTGAGGTCTGAACGTTGCAATTAGTCTCGAAAGGAGGGGGGATTGAAGGGAGAAACGCTCTCGCCGAACTGCATCCATCGTAAATTTTCCCAGAAAATTATACGGATGTTGACATAGCTCGCTACCCCGCTCACAACACGCCCCAGGCTGCACTCAATTCTACGCTTTCACTAATAACTTCGGATCGGCAAGATTGCGGGTAAATTCGATCCAGATCGAGTGGTATTTAGGTAATTTGCTATTACTAATAGTGGTGAGATCGGTCATCTGGCGGGAGTTTGATGGCAGATTGACAGCAATATTACCGCTATTGTACTGCTATGTTCTTGCTATTAACCTGCCATAATTTATCCACATCATGTATCTAGTTTATGGCTGCAAGAAAATCTCAAGATGTACTTAGGATAAATGTCTCTCAAACCGATCGTCAACAGTCCCAACTTGTTGAATACTTGAGAAAATCGGGGCAAATTACATCGCAGTCGATGGAAGCCATCAAGAGTTATTGGTACTCATACGCCTTAGCCGCAGATCCACAGGCTTCAGACATAGCGGTGGAGATGGCAGCGATCGAATCCGTGATCGGTCTAAGTAGTCAAATCAATCGCATTCTCAATTTTCATCGGCTCGATCGTCAAATTATCTTGCCGAATGAGGTGTTAACTAGGTGTGGATTAATCCCCAGGTCTGAGCCAGCAGTGTCTCCAGCGAAGTCTTTACCATTACCGACTACTCCTGCCTCTCCACAGCCGCTAACCTGCTCGACAATCTCTGCGATCGATGACAATCGACCCGAAGCCGAAGACGATTCCGCACGGCGGACGCTCCGCGAACGAGATCGCCAGACTCATGCAGGGTTGAAGCTTTCATCCTCAGTGGCATCCTTTCTGTATGGAGAATCCTAGATGGGCAGGCGCAAGCAGAAACTATACCTAGCGATCGATGATGGCTCCAGCTCGTTCAAGTGCCTTGGATTGATCGGTGATGAGCTAGTACCACTAATCATCTCACCCGCAGTCATCGAACAACGCGGTGAGACATTGGATAGATATCGACAGCAGGTGAGTAGCGATCTCATCAATCGGGCATTCGTCGGTGTCAATAGCGACTACTTTGCAGTCGGCAATCTAGCTGCCAAATTAGGTGCAACTCAGCCACTCAAACCGCTCAAATCGGAAACGATCGTCTACAAAATCTTGGCAATGGTGTCGATGATGGCGCAACGCTTCAATTTGGGTACGAGCTTCGACTTACACCTGGGCTGCTTGTTGCCACCTGGGGAGTTTAGAGATCGCCAACGCATTCAAGCGGATCTACTCACGGCTCTGGCTGACTTCGATACTCCCGTCGGCGTATTTAGCGTCAAGCTGGTGGACTGTAATTTCTATGCTGAAGGCACGGGAATCGCTCGACTGCTCCAAATTAACGATCGGCAGAGCCTGGGTACTGCCGTCATCCTGATGGCAGGGCATCGGAATTTAAGTTTTTATGCTACTGAATCCCACGAAATAACCGCAATCGGCACTTGCGATCTGGGTTTCAACCATTGGGTCAAAGCCGTCCGCGCGGTGACATACAGTTACGATTTGCCTAAGCTGTCAACCGCGATGGCGAACTACTGGTTGACCCAAGACATCCAGCAGCTCGAACCAATTTTGCGAAATAGTGTCGCAGAACTCCGCCTGAGTGAATCGAACGCTCTCGTGCGCGAGATCCAATTAGCTCACGATAATTACTGCAACTCAATTTTCGACTGGCTAGACGACCAACTTCCCGATCGCATCGACGAGTTGATGCTGGCTGGCGGGGTAGGCGATGTCTTGCAAAAAGAACTGATGGAATACTTCGTGGGGAAATTAACTCCCAATCCCAAGTATCCAGATAAATACGCAATTTTCAATAGCAGTGTCTTCAAACTGCCAGTTCTCGACGTACCCGATGGGTACCAATCGCGGATGGCGGACGTTTACTGCATGTGGAAATATCTAATGCCACAACCCAAGATCGTTATTAAAAATAGTCAAAAGTAATCCGAAATATGACCGCTAGAAAAACAACTGCCAAGGCAAACGATAAAGATAATACTACTCCCACCGAGACGACAATTTTGATGTTTGGGAGCGAGAAAGGCGGATTGGGGAAGACAACTGTGGCACTAGTAGCAGCCGAACAAATGACGGCAGCAAACCACCCCTTCTTCCTGGTTGATGCCGACGCTTCGACCCCAAATGTGGGTCTGACGTACCGAAAAGAGATATACGAGCAATTTCGGCACCAGGGCGTTAAAGATGCAGATTTACTTCCCAGTATCTATAACCTGAATAAAGCTGGAGATCGAGCAGTAACCTCGATTCTAGAGGAACAGATTACCTTCACAGGCGATAATAAGGACTTTTTCCTAGCCGATCGCATCTTTGATATCGCTAAGACTCAGGATGTCGCGATCGTCTTACCATCCCAAGTAGCAAGTTACGTCAACCGCTGGCTCCGCCAAAATGATGTGGTCGGATTGCTAGCAGATCCCGACAATACCATTAAGTTTGTCTACTACTTTATTACCAACGGTACATCAGAGTCCCTAGACTTATTCGAGGAATCAGTCGAAGCCTTCGGTGGCAAAATTCCCCACGTCCTGGTCAAGAATCTTGGTGCCCCCACTAATATCAGATGGAACCGTTTCGACGAAGACGGTCGAGTCCAAGCACTGCTTGACAAATATGGATTCCAGTCGATTTTCTTCCCAGAAATCCTGATTGCGCCAGAAGATAAAGAGAAGATTCTCAGCGAGTATATTCAGTTTGGGGAGGCGATCGCATCTGATTGGATACCCTTCTCTACCAAACGCCGATTAACCAAGTGTCTCAAGGATGCAACTCAAGCCTTGGGCAGTACGGGCTATATTCCTTATCATCCCAGTTACATTCCTGAAGAGGTTACTGCTGGAGCTACCGAAGCTGTACCTCTAGAACCTCAAGTTGCTAGTACTGAGCCGACGGTCGCATCCGAACCAAAGGTACTAGAGTAAATACCAACCACCTTATAAAAAAGTGGATTGCATCAATTTCACAAAGCTTGGTGCAACGATCGCCAGGACTTCTAACATGTCTGGAACTGTCAGCGGTCGATCATTGTGCTTTGGGGGTCTTCGGCGGTGTTGGCGGCTTTGGTATATAGACCGAGCTGCTGGCTTTTTTTGGTCATGTGCGATAGTCCCTCACGCCGTTTGGCATCGCGCTCGTTTTTATAATTCATCAGGTCGCCGAAGCGGATACGGCGGTGGGTGCCAACTTTGGTATGGGGAATGGTTTGGGTATCCAGGAGTTCGACCAGATATTGGCGGGAGACGTTGAGAATGTCGGCGGCTTCTTGGGTGGTGAGTTCTTCGTGGACGGGGACGATGGACATTTTGTATATTCCTCTTTCAATTCAGTAGATAGCTACAGTGACTGTTGTGGTGGCTTTAGTTGCTCAGATGATGACTTTGGTTCTTTAATTATCAGATCGGCATTCAGTCGTTGTTGTAAATTGTTGGTTTTCTCCGATTTAACCAAACGTTTTGTCAAATCGCTCAAACTTTCTACCGCTCGATCGAAGGAAAGAGATTCTCCATAAGCAAAATCTTCAACAAATTGTCGATAGTGTTCTCGATAAAGTGGATTACCACCTAATTTATTCATAAGCTGATTTAAGAGTTCTTGTGGACTCTCGATCTGACTGGCAAGCGATTTATCACGGGTTTTAAGGTCGTGGGATATTGTCTCCAGACTTAATTTAGACCAGTTAGGATTGTCGATAATTTGTGGTGACAAATAGCTCAGATCGTACAGGTGACGAATGATTCTAGGGTCGTATCTATCGCTATCTGGTTCTTTACTCACTACCCGCCACGATAGAGCAGCAATTTTATCAGCAGCGGTTTCAGCTAAATTGAGACAGGCCATCCCAGTTATTTCTGGTGGCTGCTGAGTCAGTTGGTGGATCAGGGATGATATGGGACGAACCTCTGGCTCTAGCTGTGGCGGCTCGAAAGTTAGCTCGACTTGAATGTGAGATCTAACTGTGTTCGTGCTTGAGAACTGGGAAGGGTAAGCAATTTGACATTTTAAGAAAGTAGATCGATCTCGCTTGTATACTTCTCGAACTAACTGCAAATCTGATGAAGATGTCAGAATTGCCTCGACTAATCGATCTTGATAATTACTCCGGTAAGAACGACTGAGTTTTTCTTTGAGCGGGCGCACTCTAAAATCAACATCTTCTGAAAACCGCTGAATTAGTCCGTATCCCTTGCTCAGAGATGTACCGCCTGAAAATATCGGTTGAAATTCATCACTCTCAAACTTGGCAATTACACCTAAAATATGTTGGGTGTACCAATCTTTTTCGGTGAATACTGGATCGATTTTGAATTTAGATTCAAGTAATTCAATGGTGTCAATCAGTAATGGTCTAATTGACATATTCATAAGTTATATATACATTATCATATCCAATTTTTCGCTTAGTTTTTTTTCCTTGAATTCGCAAATTTCTACCTGTCGGGACTTGAGTGGAAGTCCCAGCATTATAATCTAGCGCAGCTTGCGAAGGACTCAATTGATAACCTAATCGAGTCAAAACTTCTGGGGCAATTCGAGTCAGTCCCCTAGTAAGTATCCTTTCTCCTACAAAAGGCTCAACAGTACAGACTTTAGTCTTACCATAAATACCATGACCGATTCGTCTCAATCTCTGTTCTTGGCAAAGCTCTTTTAATACGACACCCACTTGGGCATAAGTACCACCCAAATCTTTAAAATCTTTGCGAAAAAAAGCATTATATTCGCTATTTTCTATTTTTTGAAGCATCAAAGCTTTTAGGTCAGTAGTTTTCACACAAGTAACCTCTTCCTAATAGTGCCGCTAGCCTCAACTAGCGGCGTATCTCTATTTTATCTCGATGTCAACAATCTTGAGTCGGTAATATCCTCATAAACAGCAGCTTCTAGCTTCATTCGATAAAAATACACCAAAAAATCTAACCCATAGCTCATCGACTCGCTCAAATAGTCTAGCTCGAACACCGCAGGATCGGAACACCGTTGCATCCCCCGAATCTTGATTTCATGCCAGTAACCAGTCACTCGTTGGCTAGGACGATCGACAATTTCGCCCTTAATCTGCCAAATAAGCCGTAACCGACTAATCCACTCATCGCGTTCTGCTGGAATGTTGTAGCCCAGATACACCAAGAATGCTGACTTATCAGCAGTAGCATTATTCCAACCATGAATATCTCGAATTGCTTCACAGATAACTAAACCTGGAAGCAATTCGGTGAACTCGAAACCTTGAACTGGAGCAGGATACTGGGTTAACATAAAGGCTCGTTAATTATACTTTTGGTCGTTAAGCGACCTTTTTTATTGACAAAAAAGGAGGGTGAGCCGAAGCAAAGCAGCTTCTACCTATCCTCCTGGTTAAAACGATCGAGTAAAGTGAAAAACAAGATATCGACCTATTTAACAGGCAACCAGCATGTCCTCAGTCTGAGCAGATGCTTTCTTAGCAGCAATGGTGGCAGCACGTTTTTGAGCGGCAGTAAGCTTTATAGGTTCGATCGGTGCAGATTCAACATCAATAACTTTAGTAGATGTCTCAACGTCGATTGCCTCCACAGGTGCTTCAATCTCAACTTCAGCAGGTGCGGGAATAGAGACAACAGCGATAACCTTAGAAATCCACACACCGATGGTGGCAAGCTCTTTAGCCAAGCGGAATTTACCAGTAACAACTAACTGAGCCTCTGGGATAAACAAGCGTTGATTGACTTCACTGGCAGCAACAGTAAAGTTAATGGCAGTATCGCCATCGATCGCCGTACCACCGATCGTAATATCGTAGACTTGAGCAGACAAAACGATGAGGTTGGAAGTAAAAGTACGCATGAGATTTGCTCCTAAAAGTGTGAATGGTGAAAATGGACAAAAAGATATAGCGAAATTAACCTCTAAGTCGATAGAGATTAATTTCGCTCACAAAATATAAGTAAGCCCAAGACTAGACTAAGCAGCTTTAGCTTTAGGAGGTAATTGAACTTCGGCGATCGTCACGACAGGTTTAGCTTTGAGATTACCGTCATCATCGTTCCAATGCTCGAAGGTCAGATCGCCAGTAATTGAGATGGGAGAGCCTTTGGGAATGTAACCAGCAGCATTAACCAGAGCATCACCTTTAAACTTTAATTGATACCAATCGGTAGTATCTTCGTTAACTTTGACAGCTAATGCGGTTTCGGAAATTTGAAAAGAACCGCTACCATCATGGCGAGGAACGTCAGCAGTTTTGACATCGCGACCAGTACGACCAGAAAGAGTAACTTGCATGAAAGTATTGCCCTCAAGAACAAAAGAAATTTTCATAACCAATTACCAATCGGGTCTATTGCTTAGTACTAGTCAATCCTTCTTAGCTCTTAAATTCCATATCACAAGCTACGACATTAGTAAGAAGATTCACGATTTCTGACTAGCTTTGATATCTCAATTTGTTAGAGATCGCCTCTGCTATGTCATTAGACGGCGCAAAGCAGCTATGTCCTCCTTCAGTTCATCGACAGCCCGATCGATCGCCACTGTCTTCGTCTCGATCGATTTTAGGAGTAGTTTGATTTCTAGCTGCTGTATCGTAATTGGACTAGACTGAGATCCGCTACTAACCTCCTTGACCTCACCCAGCATTCGTTTCACCTGTGCTGGCACTGTGGTTACATTTACACCCAAAATCTCCAATACTTTGATAGCTATGCCTTCGCGTTCTCGAATCAAGCCAAGCAATAAATGTTCGGTGCCGATATAGTTATGCCCCAGTTCGTGAGATTCTTCTTCAGCAAACTCCAGAACGCGCTTTGCTATTGGGGTGAATGGGATTTCCTTAGCAACAAAACCTGAACCACGTCCGATAATTTTTTCAACTTCGATTCTGGCATCGTTTAAATTGACCCCCATCGATCTCAAAACCTTGGCTGCTATTCCAGTCTCCTCACCAATCAATCCGAGTAAGATTTGTTCGGTACAGATAAAATTGTGTCCCAAGCGACGTGCTTCTTCGTTACTCAGAATGATTACTTTAATGGCTTTTTCTGTAAAACGTTCAAACATAGCTAGTTTTCACCTCTTATTGTCATAACAGATCGGCTGTCTTATTGGCTGGATTCAAAGATTGGATCTGACTCGATGATGAACCGCTCGTGATAGATAATCGCCAGCCAAAACTCTTCACCCACAACCTTTTCGCACACAGCTAGATAGCCAATTCGATCTGAGACTTGGTAATAAGTCGTATCCGTTAAAAAGATCGTGACAGAGTTCCCATCTGCGCTCCAAATCGTTCTCAAAATTTCAACATTGGCATAATGTTCGGGATAAATTGGCATCAAAACTTGGCAATCGTCGTTCGCGTAGCGTACCGGAGGTAATCGTTAAGAACGCTAGATCGTTTTCGTCATCGGTAGTTTTGAATAACCAATTCCAATCATATGGCCCTTCATGCTTCTCAAAGATGCCATCCCACTTCACCTTAGCAATTTTTTGACGTGTCACTGCGGATAAATCTGCTAATTTCATACCCTAGAGCTTACCTAAAATTACATTTTAGTACATGAATACTCTAAAATGTAGAATTTAGAAGACACAAGTAATATTTCGATCGCGTGATGTAAAGTAGATTAGGACTTACACATTGACAAAGCGATCACTTTATGAATTTTAGATGTCACAGGTAGTGGAAAGATGATTCATAATATACGTTATCACCGTGCCAAAATGGGAAAGTCGTACGCTAAAGCTAAAATCCCTTCAGGATAAGCACCTCAACTTAGATCGTTTGTTAGGAATTAATTCGATAGCTTCAAAGCTTTACTCACAGGTCACTCAAACGATTTCGTTTCCGATCGAACTGGTTATCGATCGGTTTATTCGTGCAGAGTAGTATGTATTCTCTGCACCTTTAGGCTCTAGTATTCGATAGCTGCGAAGACAGCAATCGGCGATCGCCGATTACCGATCGCCCTCGATCGACGGTGTAATTATGCTGGTGCTAGCCAGAGGGCGAGATTCCGCAGATAAATGTGGAGATCGGCGATGGCTTGGGGTTCAGTTTGCATGGTATTTCCAGGAGGTTCAGTGACAAAACTAGGGCAACCCAGTTTGGTATCCCAGTTGTAGTCACAAAAGTGATGAAATGTGGATTCGGCTACCGCTCGTCCTAAGAGATGACCTCGATCGTCTCGTTCGCGCTCGAACGCAACGATTAGGTTAAACTGGCGATCTGTGATTAAGCTTTTACCTATGGCGATGACACGAGCGTTGCTATTGGTAGGAACTCCCACTGCACCTTCATGAGGATGGGCTGGTAAGAAGTCGATCTGTCCGGTTTGGGCGTGCGGATTGACAAGCAGGGGATGTACTGGCTTTAGAACTGCAATCTGCTGATAATCGCCATTGCGCCCAGAATGGTAGTTTGGATAGGAAATGGCGGTCGTGTATGGATCGTCGATACAGTTGCGAGTGGCATCGGGATCGGGATTTTTGGTATGGAAAAAGTGTGCCGCGCCGATACCTGCCAAATTGCACAGCGAACTACCTAAGTCCATATGGTCGCGGGTCGTGAGGATGCCCCCACCTTGCTGCCTAAATCTGGAAATGCCTTCACACTCGCGATCGCTAATACCATCGCCCACATCGACGGCAAACAGCCACAGTTCGTCAAAAAGATCGCGATTGAGGTTACTCAGAACTGGGTCGTTATCATCGGCATCAACTTGACGATCGCGGGATACAACCTCACACAATGGATTGCCGATTTCATCTTTGAGAGAGGACAGATACCGCTCCAATAAAGAGAAGCGGGCAATGCTCCAGCCATCGGTAGTGGTAGCGATCGTGGTTTGCAATAAAATTCGGATAGGCTGTTTCATGATAATTTGAGTTACTGGCAGATGTGGCTTCGAGCTTGGAATTACGCCTATCCCAGGCGAACTAGACCGCGTTTGAGGGCGACAATTACGGCTTGAGTGCGATCGACTACGCTCAGCTTCTGCAAAATGTGATTGATGTGAAATTTGACCGTACTATCCGTAACACTTAATGTCTCGCCAATCTTTTGGTTGCTATTGCCCTTAGCGAGTAGCTGCAATACTGCTAATTCTCGCTCCGTGAGCGTCTTGGCACCATCAACTCGTTCTGCTAACTTCAGGGCAACTCTGGGGGCAATCTGTCGCTGTCCTAGATGAACCGATCGCACTGCATCGAGCAACTCTTTAGAGGTCGCATCTTTGAGCAGATAGCCTTTGGCTCCGGCTTGTAGCCCTCGGTAGATATCGACATCGCCATCGTAGGTTGTCAGCACGATGATTCGGGCATTAGGGTTGTGAGTGCAGATTTGCTCGATCGCGGCGGCTCCTTCGAGTTTGGGCATCCGCAAATCCATCAGTGTCACATCGGGCTGATGTTGCTGATAGAGAGCGACGGCGCGTTCGCCATCTTCGGCTTCGGCTACGACGGTCATATCGACTTGATAATTCAGAATACTGACGATGCCATCGCGGACTAAGGTATGGTCTTCAGCAACTAAGATGCGGATCGATGAATCTTGACTCATTTTGTCCTCCATAGTAGTTGACTCACTGGAATTTTGACTGTAATTGTGGTGCCTTGCCCGATTTGGCTGGCTAGTGCGAATACTCCGCCGATTTGGTGGGTGCGTTGCTGCATCGAGGTGAGACCAAAACCGCTCCTGGGCAAATCAATGTCAAATCCTCGCCCATTATCGACAACGTGCAGCGCGATCGAGTCAGAGTCAAATTGTAGCGTTAGTTGAATGTGTTGCGCTTGGGTGTGTTTGAGGATATTCGTCAAGGCTTCTTGACCGATTCGCAGCAGATGGGCTTCGACTTCTTCCGGTAAGGCGATCGGGGTACCATCGACGAGGACTTCAGTGACTATTGTAGTATTGTCGGTCATCTGCTGGACGAGTCTCAGTAGTGCTGTATGCAGATCGTCGGTTTCTAAAGCGTCGGGACGCAGCGACCAGACCGATCGACGGGCTTCATTCAGTCCCTGTCGCGCCAGTAGCCCCGCATGGGCGAGGTGTTGGCAGACGGGGGCAGGAGTGTCGGCGAGTAGTTCTTGAGCTGCTTCGAGTTGCATAATTACGCCCGTGAAGGTCTGTGCTAGTGTATCGTGCAGTTCGCGCGCCATCCGGTTTCGCTCTGCTAGGAGTGTGGCTTGCTGGGCTTCTTCTGATAATTGGGTCAAGCGTAGGGCCAGGGCAGCGTGTTGACCTAGCGTATAAAATAGCTCTAGCTCAGATTTAGTTTGCGCCTGAGCAGTTGTAAAGCACAGTCCTAAAATTCCCACTAGATTATCGCCGATCGATAACGGAATCGTAGCGGCCTCTTTATGTCCGAACTGACGATGCCAGGGAATGGAAAACGGCCAAAATTCGGGATGTGGATTATCGATATCGCTAAAAAATATCTGCGTCTCAGCAACCATCTGCCAAGCATTGGTAATATCTGCGGGAATTGGCAGCCGCCAGATTTCAACCCGTGGATCGGTGGCGATCTCAATAACTTCACCCTGCAAAACCAAGCCAATCATCTGCAATGTATGCGCGGATGGACTATAGACAAATGAGCCAGCGGTAACTGCTCCACTGGCAGCGATCGCTTCTTTAAGCACGGCGATCGGGAAGGATTGTAAACTAGTTGTGGTAGTAAGGTGATTCGCACATCGCCGTAAGGCAGCATTTATTTTCGACAGCTCGGCGGCGCGTTCGCGTTCGTTTTGGAGTAGGGCTTGTTGGGTGGTACGGAGTTCAGTAATATCGATTTGGGTGCCCCAGCCACCCGTGACGTAACCTCGATCCCTAAAACCAATGATGCTGTTGAGAAAATAGCGTTGCTGCCCGTTAGCATCGACTTCTGCTGATTCAGCACTACTCATCCGATAGTTACTTTCCACCACCGCCCTGATGAAGTCCAGAGTATGCTCGATTTTGTCAGGATGTGTATCGGCAATCCGCAATCCCACTACCTCTTCCCCCTTTTCTAGCCCATACATCGGTGCAACGGCATCATTTGCTTGGACGCAATAGGCATGTCGGTAGATGTGGTTGACTTGTTCGTCAACTGATAAACTCAGCGCAACAGGTCGATCGAGTTGCCAGCGATAGATACCTTCGGTGCTGATTTCAAATAGCGATCGATATAATGCTTCCGATTGGCGGAGTTCTTCAGTTCTTGCCTGACGGTCGATGGCACTGCCGACACAAGCAGCCGCTATTTTCAGCAGCGAGATTTCAGCCAGACTGCGCTGCTTGGCTTCGTGGCAGTCATCCAAAGCAAGAACGCCCCACCACTGACCCTCAACAACAATTGGCACGATCTGAGTTGATTTGACACCGATCGCCATTTGGTAGCTACGAAAGGGTTCGAGTGTATCTTCAACGAGATAGCTGAGAATTTGACCCTGTTGAAGGGTCGCATAGAATGCCTGAATCTGCTCATAACTCCCTTGAGTCGCATTAGGATCGGAAAATTGTGAGATCGTCCCTGGAGAGTTCCACTCATACATAACCTGCCAGTATGGAAATGACGAGTCGGCAGGGGGAGGAAAATTCTGAAGAACACTCACTCGATCGATTTGCAACCCTTCTCCGAGAATTTGGAGAGCAGTATCAATAGATCGCTCGAAATCGTTAATCGTTAGTAGCGCATTGACAGCCATTGCCGTCGTGTCTAACATCCGATCTCGATTATTTAACACTTCATTTTGCGTGGTTAGATCGGCTAACTGCTGCTGAATGGCGGGATCTCCCTCTGCTGCTAATTTCTGCTGCATCTCGTCGAGAGCTTGCTCCAGTTCCGTAACTCGTGCTTGCAATTGTCGAAATGAGCGTTTCGATCGCTTTGGTTTGTCCATTAGTGCGAATTCTGTCGAT
>JBJOOY010000373.1:0-4921 GCA_046051065.1 Cyanobacteriota bacterium | reverse complement strand
TATATCATACCTCGATTCAGCAACGCCAAATTCCCCTATCTTCTGATTGAAGATAGGATGATTAAGCACGA
The DNA here is from genome assembly GCA_046051065.1 of Cyanobacteriota bacterium. Classification (GTDB taxonomy): domain Bacteria; phylum Cyanobacteriota; class Cyanobacteriia; order Cyanobacteriales; family Chamaesiphonaceae; genus Chamaesiphon. The sequence continues at coordinate 4,850 of JBJOOY010000373.1, read as the reverse complement.
TCGATCACCGCACGATTGAAATCTTCGCTTGTGTTGCGAAGTCCGTTTTCGCGAACTGGGATTTCTTAATCTGCGTGGGTGGGTTTTGGATTGTGAGTGGTGGTTTCGATCGCTGACTCCTCTGGAACGATCGATCTCCCACTCAATTTGGGCATATTAAGGTTGTCAATTTTGAGATCGATCGTCAAAATGCCCTCAAATTTTACCCGCATCTATATTCACCATATCTGGTCAACTTGGGATAGACAACCGATGTTGATACCAGAAGTTCGAGATGGGGCATACAAGATAATTCGAGAAGAATGTAAATCTTTGAAATGTGAAGTGATTAGAATTGGTGGGATTAGTGACCACGTTCATTTACTAGCAACGCTGAATCCAACTATTTCGTTATCGGATTTTGTCAAACAGGTGAAGGGGAGTTCCTCACATTTTATCAACCATGAGATTCGACCGGATTTCTTGTTCAAATGGCAGGGTAGTTATGGTGCTTTAACGGTGAGTAAGGGTGGGGTGGATGATTTGTGTGAGTATATCGATGGGCAGGAGGAGCATCATCGGCGGAAGTCTTTGATTCCTGATTGGGAGCCGATTTAGATTGTACGATGAGGACGCACGATTGAAATCGTCGCTGGTGTTGCGAAGTCCGCTTGCGCGGACTGAGATTTCTAACCCGCGAAGGCGGGTTTTGCATCATGAGCGGCGGTTTCAACCGCTGACTAATCTTCGCCAACGAGTTTCTCACTCTCCCAAATAACGAGTCTCAATCGATTTCTCAATCACTTGTTTGTCTATCATTCCAACCTAATAAACTTTGGCATGAGGTCGCGAACTAATAGCAGAAAACAATTGACCATTAATAAAATGTGCTGCGGCTCCGTCATCTGCTGCATATCCATTCCTGATCTTATTTTCATTTAGCAGTTGATGCAAAGATGGCCGCCGTTCGATTTCTCCATCATAGTGAGGACAAAAACTTCCAGGAATAATTCCTAAACATGACAATACGCTGAATTCACCAGGAATCGAGTCTGTACTGCATTGCTCAAACCAACAATTTGCACCTGCACTGAGTCCCGATAAAATAGTACCATTTTCATAAGCTTGACGTAGAAAAATATCCATTTTCCACTCTCGCCAGATGGCCATCATACTTTTAGTGTTTCCACCCCCCACATAAATGACATCTTGTTCCATCAAAAATGATTCGATGTCGGCTGTATGTGGATGAAATAGAGATAGATGCGTGGGTTGAACATCCAACTGTGCAAAAGTTTTAAAGAATCTGAAACTATACCGAGTGGCATCATCTGTAGCATGAGGGAAGAAACAGACAGATGGTCTAGGCTTCCTAGCCTGTTGAATGATATATCGATCAAGTAGCAAATTCTCAGGTTCCATTGAAAATCCACCACCACCCATCGCGATAACTTGTTGCTTCGTTTCCATCATTATCACCAAATAACAACTATCCGAATGCCGCACGATTGAAATCGTCGCTAGTGTTGCGAAGTCCGCCTGCGCGGACTAAAATCCCTAACCCGCGAAGGCGGGTTTCGCATCACGAGCGGCGGTTTCAACCGCACGCCTACCATCAACCCAAACCACCCTCCAACTCCGCCTTAGCCACCGCCAAAGCTTCCTTCACCTTACTCGCATCCCGTCCCCCAGCCTGAGCCAAATTCGGTCGCCCACCGCCCCCACCGCCGCAGATCTTCGCGATATTGCCAATAAACTTCCCAGCCTGTAAACCCTTGGCATTTACACCCTTACTAAAAGCGGCTACCAAACTAACCTTATCCGGTTCGGGAATTGATGCCAGGACGATCGCACCTTCTCCGAGTTTATTTAATAACCGTTCCGCCGCAGTTTGGAGCGCATTAGCATCGACATCACCTAGTTCGGCGATAATGATTTTAAACTCGCCAATAGTTTGGGCTTGAGTTAGTAATTGCTCAGATTTAGCGATCGCTAATTCACCCTTAACTGTCTCTAATTGCTTCTGATTAGCTTTGAGTTCCGTTTGCATTGTCGAGATGCGATCGAGGATTTCTTCCGGTTTAGCTTTAAATCGATCGCTCAATTCTTTGACTACTTTATCTCGGACATTGAGATAGTCTAAAATTGCATTACCTGCCACAGCTTCGATCCGCCGTACACCCGCAGCGACACCTGCTTCAGAGATGATTTTAAATGCCCCAATTTCGGCAGTATTGCTAACGTGAATCCCACCGCACAATTCCATCGATACGCCAGGGAAATCGATGACGCGGACTTCAGCACCATATTTTTCACCAAACATGGCTACGGCACCTTTAGCCTTAGCTGATGCGATCGGCATTACCTCAATATCTGCCGCATGAGCTTCAGTAATCCAGCTATTTACCAACTCTTCTACCTGTTGAACTTCCGTAGGTGTGAGGGCGCGGGGACAGTTAAAGTCGAACCGTAACCTGTCAAATGAAACTAAAGAACCCGCTTGAGAAATCTCAGGATCGACGAGTTTTTTCAGGGCTGCTTGGAGCAGGTGAGTTGCCGTATGATTTGCTTGAGCGCGACGACGCGAGCCAGTATCAATTTGGGCGGTAATTGTATCGCCGACTCGCAAACTTCCACGCTCGATCGTGCCAAAGTGAACGAAGAAAACAGACTCTTTCTTGACATCATTAATACTGACTAATGAATTCTCGCCTGAGATGTAACCTCGATCGCCAACTTGTCCACCAGATTCTGCATAGAAGGGACTTTTATCTAAAACAATTTGGACATTCGCGCCAGTATTTACTTCATCGCGAACTTCGCCGTCTAATAATAATGCCACTACTTGAGCGATACTACTAGACTGGTGATAGCCGATAAAATCAGTCGCTTGAATTGTATTTGCCAGGGTATCTAACGAACCTTGAACCGTGAGATCGATCGATTCTACCGCACCACGCGATCGAACTTTCTGAATCTCCATCTCGGCATTAAACCCAGTTTCATCAACAGTTAAACCCTGTTCCTCTGCTACTTCTTGAGTCAATTCCAGCGGAAAACCATGCGTATCAAAGAGCGTAAACGCATCCTTCCCCGAAATCTCCTTCACGCCCTGACTGAGCGCATCCGCAATAATATTCGCCAGTAATTTCTCGCCATTTCCCAGGGTTTTTAGAAACTGAACTTCCTCCCGTTGAAGTTCCGCCTTAATCTTGTCAGCCTTCTCCCGCACATTCGGATAAGCAACTTCCGACATCGCGATCGCACTTTCGGCTACCTTAGTTGTAAATTCAGCATCAATCCCAATTAATCGCCCATGACGTACCACCCGCCGAATTAATCGCCGTAAAATATAACCCCGCCCAGTATTTTCAGCGCGAATTCCATCCGCGATCATATGCACAACCGCCCGCACATGATCGCCGATTACTTTTAACGAAGTCTTGGTTTTTTCATCACTACTAAAATAATCAATCCCCGCAATATCCGCCGCAGTTTGGACGATCGGCAAAATCAGATCCGTCTCATAATTATTCGGCACATCTTGCAGAATTTGCGCCATCCGTTCCAACCCCATCCCCGTATCGATGTTTTTGTTCGCTAACGGCGTGAGATTGCCATCAACATCGCGGTTGTACTGCATGAACACCAGATTATAAAACTCAATAAATCTGCTGTCATCCTCCAAATCGATATTGTCATTCCCCAATTCGGGATGAAAATCATAATAAAGCTCAGAGCAAGGCCCACAAGGACCAGTCGGCCCCGACACCCAGAAATTATCATCGGCTCCCAATCGCTTAATCCGCAGGGGATTCACGCCAATTTTGTCCCGCCAGATCGCAAAAGCCTCATCGTCATCCTCAAACACACTGACAACTAACCGCTCAGGGGGGAGATTAAACACCTTTGTCGAGATTTCCCAACCCCATTCGATCGCTTGTTCCTTAAAATAGTCCCCAAAGCTAAAATTGCCCAACATCTCAAAAAACGTATGATGCCGCGCCGTCCGCCCCACATTCTCGATATCATTGGTACGGATACATTTCTGGGAAGTCGTCGCACGGGGAAAATCGGGCTGGCGTTGACCCAAGAAGATCGGCTTAAATGGTAACATGCCTGCGATCGTCAATAACACCGTCGGATCTTCCGGCACCAACGAACCACTCGGCAACGGCTGATGTCCCCGCTGGCTATAAAAATCGAGGAAAGCTTGACGAATCTCGGCACCACTGAGTTTGAGAGCAGACATAGGACTTTAAATAGGGAGGCAAGTATAATAGCTATCCCTCTATTGTGCCATTTTTGGCTTCGGCAATAACAACCTGATAAAATGCCAAAGTTGTCAGTCATTAAAGCTTCAGCATGGAATTTGAGTGGAACCCAGATAAAGCTGCCATCAATTTGAGCAAGCATGGTATCTCTTTCCAAGAAGCCGCAACCGTATTTGATGACTCATTATCCATAACATTTCCTGACTCCGACTATTCCGTTGGCGAAAACCGCTACGTTATAATTGGGATGTCTAGATCGGGACAATTGCTCGTTGTTTCCCATACTGACAGAGAAGATCGGACTCGGATCATCAGTGCTAGAACAGCTACTCGCTTAGAAAAGAAGTTTTATGAAGAAGGAAGTTGACGAATTAGAAGACGAATTACGCCCTGAATATGACTTTGCCGCCATGCAGGGAGGTATCAGAGGTAAATACGTTCAGCGATATCGATCTGGTACAAACTTAGTTCTCTTAGATCCCGATATTGCTAAAGCCTTTCCAACTGACGGATCTGTCAATGAAGCATTACGATTGTTAATCCAAATTGCCGATCGACAGCAGTTGAATAGCCCAGTTGGAACCGATAAAAGTAATA
>JBJOOY010000372.1:0-4794 GCA_046051065.1 Cyanobacteriota bacterium | reverse complement strand
TCATAAGCTGAAAATCATTTAACGATCGCGATTTTTTCGAATCTGTGAGATCCAGTCTTCTTCTAAATATGAATATTCACTGTCCACTTATTTCGCAGCCAATTCTACCCCAAACACCTCAGCAAAGACTTTATTTACCTTAGAGCCAGAATCGATCGATTCTAGTGGATCCTTACGCAGCCGATGGCGCAGACAGAGGGCAATAATGCGCCGAATATCATCGACAGTAACTTCTGTCCGCCCTTCAAAGGCGGCTAGAGCTTTTGCTGCACGGTTGGTGACAATATCGCCGCGTAGTCCATCGACATCGCATTCCGAGCAGACTTGCGAAATTTTTACTCGCAGATCGTAATCGAGGGAGACAGCTGTTAATCTAGTTTGAGCATCGACGATCCGCTGTTGGAGGAGAACTTCTTCCGCTTGATATTCGGCAGTAAACTTATGAGGATTTTGGTCAAAACCCGAGCGCTGTTCGACAATTTGAACGCGTAATTCTGGTGCTTTGACAGTCCGAATTTCTGCGTGCATCCCAAACCTGTCGAGTAATTGGGGGCGTAATTCCCCTTCTTCGGGATTTCCCGAACCGACTAATACGAATCTGGCGGGGTGACGGATTGAAATCCCCTCCCGTTCGACAGTATTCCAACCGCTAGCTGCTGAATCGAGCAACACATCGACGAGATGATCGTCAAGCAGATTGACCTCATCTACATATAAAATGCCGCGATTGGCTTTAGCTAACAATCCAGGCTCAAAGGCTTTTACCCCTTCAGAGAGAGCTTTTTCGATATCGATCGTGCCACAGACGCGATCCTCAGTCGCACCTAACGGTAAATCCACCATTGGCACATTTTTCTGAGCGACAGGGAAGGTAGCGTGAGTAGATAGAAATTCCGATCGCAATTCTTCACTCATCAAGTCTGGATCGCTCGGATGACTATTGAACGGATCGCCAGCTACCACATCAATTTCTGGGAGGAGAGCTGCTAGTGCTCGAATCGTTGTAGACTTCCCCGTACCTCGATCGCCCATGATCATCACCCCACCGATGAAGGGGTCAATTACATTCAATAACAGAGCTAATTTCATTTCCTCTTGTCCGACAATAGCAGTAAAAGGAAAGACAACTCGACGCGCTGTAGCGGGCGATTGGACAGTAGCAGTCACAATAATTACCTATATTAAATAATTTTGATTATCGTCCCTCATTATAGAGGTTTGCGGCACGAGAACATAGTAGCTAGTGAGACGATCGCTAAGTCAGTCACTGGTCTGTTAAAGAGAGACAGATAAAAACCGCGATGTGTCAATAGTTCTGTGCTCGGGTGGGGTTTGAACTAAGCTATGATGTTTATCATCAGCTATAATCGTTTGGTGTAAGTATGGATTAAAAAATCTGTGGGACAATACGAACGGCTGGTGTTGATGGCGGAAGACGAACTTACTCAATACAGTAGCGATTTGCGCAAAATTGAGAAATTGCGACAAAAAATTGGTTTGTCTGTGACGATGGCGGAGCAAAAAGAAGTCAAAGCAGCCTTAGAGGCAGAATTACCCCAAGGGGGAATTACTAAATTAGTTGAAACCCAGAGACAAACGGTAGCTTTACCTTTTTGGGGAATTGCTGGATTGGGATTATTATTTGGGATTTCTCTCAATCAACCTTTAGACTTTATCGCTGCCGTAGGTGGAACAGCAGCAGCAATTGCCATCCAAAAATGGGGCTGGAAATTATATGCCAAAAGGATTGTTTTAGATACTTTAATTGATATCGAAACTAAAATTAATGCAGCAAAAGCTAAACCTTAAATAATCTGGTGTAAATTAGGAGTAATTATTGATGACTGATGTAAAAATTGGTATTATTGGTGGCAGCGGGCTTTACCAAATGTCAGCCCTGACCAATATCCGAGAGGTCAGTATCGATACACCTTTTGGCGATCCTTCCGATCGATTAATTGTGGGAGATTTATCCGGTACACAAGTTGCTTTTTTAGCTCGACACGGACGAAATCATCATCTAACACCATCCGAAGTTCCATATCGAGCAAACATCTATGCGATGAAAAAAATCGGGGTTGAGTATCTGATTTCGGCATCAGCAGTAGGATCTTTACAAGCAGAAGTTAAGCCACTAGATTTAGTTCTCCCAGATCAATTTATCGATCGCACTAAGAGTCGTACCAGTACTTTTTTCAGCGAAGGTATTGTCGGACATATTGCTTTTGGCAATCCAATTTGTCACAAATTATCGAGTATTTTAGCTGAATCGATCGAGTCGCTCGCTTTCCCCGGTCTTACTTTACATCAAGGCGGAACTTATGTTTGTATGGAAGGCCCAGCATTTTCGACTAAAGCTGAGTCAAATATGTATCGGATGCTCGGCGGTACAGTGATTGGGATGACTAATTTACCGGAAGCAAAATTAGCTAGAGAAGCTGAAATTGCTTATGCAACCTTAGCACTAGCAACTGACTATGATTGTTGGCATCCCGATCACGACCATGTGACAGTAGATTTGATCGTTGCTAACCTACATAAAAATGCCGAGAATGCTCAACGAGTAATTCAGGAAACGGTGCGCCGACTCGGCACAAATTTATTTGTTTCGGAGGCACATTCTGCACTCAAATATGCAATTATCACACCAATGGATAAAGTTCCCGATCTTACTAAACAGAAACTAGAACTATTATTGAAAAAATATATCTAGCTAGCATCAAACTAGTACCTCAGGTCGAAAGTTCGGGTAAACTTTTTAAGCAGCTAGTCGGAGCAATATCTTTTCCTTCATGTAATTGGAATCAGGTAATAGTAACTTAACTTCCGCTCTAGCCTACTTAATAACCTATCAATCTAATAATTCTACGTCGGCTTCATGACAACCGTTAGAAAACACGATGCAGCATCAAACTAATATTCTAGGACAGCCGATTGGGTTCTCGCTCCCTAATTGGCAGCCACCAGAATTTCCTTCTGGTGAGCCAATGGTAGGACATTTTTGCTGTGTGGAACCACTCAATCTCCTTCATGCCGAATCTTTGCATACAGCCAATCTGATGGATATCGATGGGAGGATGTGGACTTATCTCCCTTATGGCCCATTCGCTACGCTAGAAAGTTACAGTGATTGGGTCGAACAGATCTGCCATCAGCGCGACCCATTGTTTTACGCGATTATTGACAAAACGACAAACAAGGCTATTGGTGTCGCCAGCTATCTCCGGATCGTTCCAGAGATCGGATCGATTGAGGTGGGACATATCTGTTACTCACCCTTACTGCAACGCACTCCTGCGGCAACAGAGGCAATGTTTTTGATGATGAAGCGATCTTTTGCTCTCGGCTACCGCAGATATGAATGGAAATGCAATGCACTTAATGCCCCGTCCTGCAATGCTGCTCGACGTTTAGGCTTTTCGTTTGAAGGTGTTTTCCGTCAGGCTACTATCGTTAAAGGCTGCAATCGTGATACGGCTTGGTTCTCAATAATCGATCGTGAATGGCCAGCACTAAAAAATGCGTTTGAACGTTGGCTCGATCCCATAAATTTTGATGAGGTGGGAAAGCAACGCTTGCGCTTATCAGAAATAATCACAAGTAAGTTGTAGGTTGGGAGTGTCACTAAAATATGGGCTCGATTGAGCCCATATCGATCGCACTATTATTTAGTTGCAGGAGTAGTTGGTGCAGGTGAGGTAGTCGTCTGGACTGGTGTTGTGGTTGTGGTTGGCATACTCATTGTTCCCACATTCTTTTGCTTGGATGATTTAGATGCAGTATTTTTCTTCCCATTGCACCGAGCGTGAGTTTTGGTTGGTAAGGAAGCAATATCGATATTTTCTGTACCTACAACCAATGACTTAAGTTTGGAAGTACCGCTCATTAACAGCTCTCCACAAGTATTAGTCATTCCTGACTTCTTACTTTGCTTACCTTTTAAAGTAACAGCCTGAACTTCGTATTTCTGTTTAGCATTTAAACCTGTTACCACCACTTTGTCTGGTCCAGATTTATAAGCTTCAGCAGAAGCGATCGCACTATGAGCTAATGTTAATACTGTCGCAAGTGCAACCGCAGAGATGGGAAATTTAATGGACATATGAGTCGGATATTACAATTAGATGATTGTGTAGATTGTGGAGGGCGACAATTGACAGACGATCGCGAAAGAATGTTCTAGAGTAAGATTACACCCTGGGGGAAATTTATTTACTACCGAAAATAAGTTCTGTCTAGAAGTACGGACTAATTAGTGACTGCTTAGTTCCCTTACGGAGGGAATTAGCTGCCAATCTAATAGTTGATGCAAAATATAATTATGCTTGTACCCGCATCGCGCGGATTAATTCAGCGGCTACTTCAGGGCGAGAAAATTCTGGTGGGGGTAATTCACCTTTTCGCAATAAATCTCGGACTTTGGTACCAGATAAATGTACTCGTTGTGCGGGAGTACTCGGACTCGTTTTGGTAGTCGCCATCGATTTAGTGACGGTACAGAAAAAGGCATGCTCGAACATCATCGGTGTGATGCCTAATTCACCTGGCTCGAATTCACTAAAGATATGCTGAGCATCGTAGGTACCATAGTAGTCACCAACTCCAGCATGATCGCGTCCGACGATAAAATGGGTACAACCGTAATTTTTGCGAATCAGTGCGTGGAAGATCGCTTCGCGGGGGCCAGCATAGCGCATCGCGGCTGGATTGATGCCCAGAATTACTCGATCGTGAGGATAGTAATGTTCGAGAATAATTTCATAGCAGCGCATCCGCACATCTGCGGGGATATCA
>JBJOOY010000371.1:0-4131 GCA_046051065.1 Cyanobacteriota bacterium | reverse complement strand
ATCAAACTTTCAATCTTATCTAAAGAACGTTGCGTCGCCGGATCGAATTCACGCAATTTATCCAACTCATCGCCAAACCATTCCAACCTAATCGGTAACTCCGCCGCCACTGGAAAAATATCGATAATATCCCCCCGCCGACTCCATTGTCCCTCAGTTTCCACCAATGGCACTCGATCGTATCCCAAATTTACTAATTGCGTACTAATCGCCTCAACATCACCCTCATTTTCCACCCTTAATGTCAAACACCGAGCGATAAACTCCGGCGGCGACGGTAAGTGGAGTTGCAAAGCTTGGGTAGTACAGACGATTGCCATTCTCCCCGGTTCTGTACTTCCGCCTAAGTCGGAACCCACCCCCAGATCATCTTTGGCAGGGAGCTTGAGGCGAGGAGTACAAATTTCGGCTAATCCTTGCATCTGTCCCCAAATCGTCTCAGATTCCAAGTTATCCGCGCCATAAGGCGATGATTCTGTCGTTGGGTAAAAGTGAACCGCTTGCCATCCCATCGCTTCTAATTGAGCCGCCCATCTACCCGCCTCTTCCACCGTCGCACACACAACAACTAAATTTTGCTGCGAACCCTGAGCCAAGGCAGAAGAGACTAAACCTTTTACTAATCTGGGCAATCCAGTCAGATGCAGCATTCTTTGCTGCTGGAGTTTTAAGAGTAATTCCGCTGACAGTTGGGAGCGTTCGAGGGTGCGAATTAAAGCAGAAAAAGCCATCGTTTCAGTCAACAGTGGATAAAAGATTAATATTCATAACTAACCGATTGAGATCGATCGAGTCACCATAACGTTATAGCTATCGTTCTACCTTAAACGTTTTTACTAGATTTTAGAAGAATTTAGAAGAATTTGGGGCAACTTGAGATCGAGTGAAAGATCGGCAAGGCTGATTATCACCATAAATACGCGAGAGCCGGAACATCTGAATCGATATTATTTCTAGGAGATAAAATTCACGATTAGATTCGCTGTAATTTGAGCCATTTCTAAATGCGGAACATGGCCGCAATTAGCAATCCATTTTAGTTGAGAATTAGGTAAATTACTGACAAATCGTTGTGCTGGTTTAGTGCCTAAAATTTGATCGCGATCGCCCCAAAGAATTAGAGTTTTTTGTTTAATTACCGATAATCGATCGATAACATAGTCATACCCACCACTACGGGTAAAATCAATCATCGTCTCACTCCATCTCGGCATTTCCAGATGTAAAGCCGCACATAATTGCGAATCATCCGTCACAAAAGATCGATCAACATAAGCCTTATTGCTCACGCTTCTGCGTACATTTGAATTAGCTAGAAATTTAGTTGCTAAAGCTCCTAAAGGTGGCACCAAAAAATTACCAATGGCAGGTGGTTGGGTATACCCAGCACTATCAATCAAGATTAGTTTGTGGACAGCTTCCGGATGTGCGAGGGTAAATTCGATCGCCGCAGCACCACCCATCGAAACACCAACTAAAATCATCGGTTGTTGGATTAAAGTCTGCCAGGTTGCGTACAAATGAGCATCGACACTCGCAGGACTAAACGGACAATTTGGCAATCGTGCGGTAAACCCAAATCCAAGTAAATCGATCGCCCAAACTGCTTGTTTTGCCGCAATTATGGGAATAATGCGGCGAAATTCAAAAATCGAACTATCAAATCCATGTAAAAAGACGATTGGGATACCACCCTCACCCTGACACGTATAACTAGTAGGAATGGCTCGATCGAGTAATGGTGTCATTATCTCCACCCGTTGGATCTGTTTAGCAAATTCGATCGAGTCTGGTGCTGTCAGTTGGCGAACGCTAGCAGGTAAAAAGTCAGGAAACACAGTTGACATACTCACTGGGCTGAAGCCACTTCTTGAACTATCGAGCGATCGAGATAATACTTATCAGAATTATGACTCGATCGCCAGTATCGTAGCGTTAAAATGTGAATAGTGGGCAAACTAAAGGGTATTATATTAAAAATAATAATAAAATCTTAACAAATTATTTTGCTTAAATCGATTAGATGTCACGTCAATAGAGGTAATACTATGTCTCATCTCGTCCGATCTCGTCTTCTAGCCATCTCGATCAGTATTTTGACCTTAAACGCTCTCAATATCCATTCAGCCACTGGTACGGAAGCATCAGTTCAAACCGATGCTCCGGTGGAGAAAGTCAGCCAACAGCCAGCAGCTCAATCTGGGTTAGGTCTGGATATCGGCCTACAACCCATTATCATGGCAGATAATTCCAAGCACCCATCCAAAAATATCATTGCATTAAATAATCCCAGACAACCGCTAGGTTTAGGCGTGACGGCGCGCGTCGGTACGCTGGGGATTGGGATCGATATAGCTAAATCATTAACCTCTCAAGTCAACGGTCGATTGGGATTTAATTTTGGTAATCTCAATGTCAATCGTACCGATAGTGGCATTAATTATGACTCACAATTAAATCTTAGCAGCATTCAGTTAGTGGGCGATTACTACCCATTCCGTCAAAGTAATTTTCGTGTGACTGGTGGATTAGTGGCGCAGAATAATAAACTAACTGTGACGAGCAAACCTAATGCTGGTGGTAATTATACGATCGATAATCAATCGTTTCCCGCTAGTTCGGTCGGGACACTCAGTGGTGAGTTTAAATCTGCAAACTCGATCGCACCCTATCTTGGCATCGGTATCGGTCAACCTGCAACTGAAGGTCTTGCCTTTAATGCCGATCTAGGATTGATGTTTGCAGGTGCGCCACAAGTTACGCTCAATGCCAGTAATCCAGCTTTTAATGGTAGTCCAATTACGCGCTCTCTCATCGATAATCAAGCTCGTCAAACCGAAAACGATCTGAAGGGACTTAATCTTTATCCCGTTGTTTCTGTCGGAGTTTCTTACGGATTTTAATAGTTACTAGTTATCGATCGATTCGATCGATTTATCCATCATTTTTTGTAATGCCACTGGCACTTGAGATCGATCTCCGAGGAACCTAATTCTCACTCACTCTTAAGTATTGGGCTATATTACATCGACTTATGGAAATTGAATCAAGCTAGTTATTATTTTGAATGAGTGATAGAAATAGATCACAATACCGTACACGATCGATAGGAACAGAAAGCGATCGCTTGCCTGGCTTTAGCTCAATCTTACCTCGGCAATCTCGATCTAGCCAGAGAATTATTAACAACGATCGAGCCATTAATCATCCAACAAAAATGGACTGGTAGTAGTGCTTATTTTCTCCAATTTATCGGACAAACTTATGCTAATTTAGGTCATTACGATCGAGCTAACACAATTTATCAGCAAATCCTAACATTCTGTCAAACAGGTGACTATTTGCAAATTCAAGGTAGAACCCTCACCGGTTTGGCACAGCTTTACCGAAATTATAAATATCGATCGTGCTCATAAATTTAACTAAATCTGCATCGATCGGTAGATCCCAAAGATAGTTTGTTGAGTTATTATGCGATCTAAATGCATAATAACTCGCAGTCTTTCGATCGCAATTATGGCTAAACACAATCTACCAGAAACAACTGCTCATGTGCGTGTCACTCAGCATTCTTGGCAATTTGGGCAGGTTGTCGGGGAAGTTACCGCAGGCGACTTTTGTTGGGATTTTAAATGGCGCTGTCGTGAGGGCCATTTAGAACTAGTCGTAGAACCAGCCCTCGGACGTGCTTTAATTCAAGATGCTTTGGGTCGATTTTTGAAGCAATGGGACTACCAGTTAGAGGCTGGTGGTGATTATGAGTTTACTGTCCGAGCAAAATTTTAGCTAAAATTCACTAGATTTAACCCCGCTGTCTGACGATCGGTAAATACGCTACCAACGTTGCAGAAATAACTGTTAAGATCGGTTACGATCGAGCATAGTATTGATCGTGCTCAATTTGGTTAGGTAAACTATGTCTGAAGCTTTAACACTCAATCCCGCTAACGTTGAAACCGTACTCGATACCCTGCGCCCTTACCTGATGGCTGATGGTGGTAATGTAGAATTAGTCGAGATCGACGGCCCGATCGTCAAACTCCGCCTTCAAGGTGCCTGCGGATCTTGCCCCAGTTCGACAATGACTCTAAAAATGGGCATCGAACGTAAATTATGCGACTCGATCCCTGA
>JBJOOY010000370.1:0-8808 GCA_046051065.1 Cyanobacteriota bacterium | reverse complement strand
GTGGTTGCTTGTGAGGTAGATGCATTTGCCGCAAACTTTGCCCAGCAATGTTTTAAACAGTCTCCTCACGGGCACAAAATCTCGGTTAAGGTTGCACCCGCACTAGAGACGCTCAAATATTTAGCAGCGGCTGGTGATGTATTCGATCTGGTCTTTATCGATGCGGATAAGGGTGGATATATAGATTATTTGAATCTATTATTAGACACTAATTTATTGGCACCGCATGGTTCGATCTGTGTGGATAATACTTTAATGCAGGGACAACCCTACCTTGAAGGTAAAGCAACAGAAAACGGCATGGCGATCGCTAATTTTAATCAGGCAGTGATTAACGATCCGCGAATCGAACAGGTACTACTCCCGTTGAGAGATGGTTTGACATTAATTCGTCGAGTTTAATTCTCGATCGAGTGTTTGCTGTAGATCTAGATTTCTTTTAACTGCTTTTAATATCATCACAAAAATTGTGATGATTTATTGCCATGTGTAATTTACTAGCAGCAAAGAGCCTAGATCTCAGTTAACTTTTATAGTAGAAGAACAATATGACGCAAGAAATTTCGAGCCGACAGGACAGTGAAACTACCGATTCAGTACAGCAGCCCGAGCATCAAACCAGAATAGGTAATAATTGGCTCCAAAGTTCGGTGAAAACATTAGCAACTTTGAGTTTACTAATGTTGGTGCTACCACTGAATTTGACTTTAACAGCGATCGCGTTATTAGTTGCGACGATCGTTAAACCGTTTCAGTCTAGAACAGTTGCCGCAAATCCACAGACGATTCTGGTCAGTGGTGGTAAGATGACCAAGGCGTTGCAATTAGCTCGATCGTTCCACCAAGCTGGACATCGCGTAATTTTAGTAGAAGCAGAGAAATATTGGTTGACTGGGCATCGATTTTCTTGGGCTGTAGATCGGTTTTATACTGTCCCCTACCCACAGGCTGAAGGCTACCTCGACGCGCTGTTAGAAATTGTTAACAAAGAAAGTGTAGATGTTTACGTGCCCGTTTGTAGTCCAGTTGCTAGTTATTACGATGCGCTAGCTAAACAGGCACTTGCAGATCGGTGTGAAGTCATCCATGTCGATCCAGACATGGTACAGAAATTGGATGATAAATCGGCATTTTCGGCGATCGCCACATCGTTAGGTTTATCTGTACCTGAATCTTACTATATTACTCAGCCGCAGCAGGTACTAGATTTTGATTTTGCTCAGAGCGATCGGCAGTATATTATCAAGAGTATTCCCTATGACTCGGTACGGCGATTAGATCTGACCAAATTACCTTGCGACACACCCGCCACCACAGCAGCATTTATTCAGGATTTGCCGATCTCAGAGCGCAACCCGTGGATTATGCAAGAGTTTATTTCTGGACAAGAGTACTGTACACATAGCACCGTCAGGGATGGAGAACTGCGGCTACATTGCTGTTGTGAGTCATCGGCTTTTCAGATCAACTATGAGATGGTAGACAAGCCAGAAATTGAGGCGTGGGTAAAAAAATTTGTGGGTGGTTTGAAACTAACCGGACAAGTTTCCTTTGATTTTATGGAGACGGATGATGGGCGAATTTATGCGATCGAGTGTAATCCACGCACTCACTCAGCCATTACGATGTTTTACAATCATCCCGATGTGGCACAGGCTTATTTAGATCGCCAGCCGCTAGCTGCTCCCGCCCAACCCCTAGCAGCGAGTCGTCCCACCTATTGGATTTACCACGAACTTTGGCGGTTGGTGACGAATTTAGGCTCTCCAGCTCAGACATGGCGGCGGTTGAACATCATTGCTAGTGGTAAGGATGCCATTTTTGAATGGTGGGATCCGCTCCCATTTCTGATGGTACATCACGCCCACATACCTGCCCTATTACTGGGTAATTTACGGCAATTGAAGGGCTGGGTGCGGATCGATTTTAATATCGGCAAACTAATCGAATTGGGGGGAGATTAATCGTGTCGGTCTTACGTGTTTTACATTTAGTTGGTTCGGCTACTGATGAGTTTTACTGCGATTTGTCGCGCTTGTATGCCGAAGATTGTTTGGAGTTCACCGCCAATACGGCATTATATGAGTTTCATATTGCCTATGTTACACCCGATCGGCTGTGGCGGTTTCCCACTTCTCTGCGTCCAGAATCGATCGATTTAGCCGCGCCAATGTCTCTGGCTGAAGCAGTCAAAGTACTGAGCGCACTAAAAATCGATGTGATGTTACCGCAAATGTTTTGCATTGCCGGGATGACATCCTATCGCGCTTTATTCGATCTCTTACATATCCCCTACGTGGGCAATTCACCCGATCTAATGGCCTTGGCGGCAAATAAGGCAAAAACTAAAGCCGTTGTCGCCGCCGCAGGTGTAGCCGTGCCTCCAGGCGAACTGTTGCACTTGGGAGATCGTCCCCAAATTAGCACTCCAGCCGTAATCAAGCCTGTAAATACAGATAATTCGCTCGGATTAGCCTTTGTTAAACATCCTACCGATTATGATGCTGCTTTGCAGACGGCATTTACTCATGCCAATGAAGTATTAGTCGAAACATTCATCGAACTCGGTCGAGAAGTAAGGTGTGGAATTATCGTCCAAGATGGCGAACTTATCTGCTTACCATTAGAAGAATACCTAATGGATCAAGAAGATCGACCGATTCGGAGTTATGAAGATAAACTCGCGCGCGATGAAGATGGTGGCTTAACAATGGTTGCCAAGCATAATCATAAATCCTGGATTGTCGATCCGCGCGACCCAATTACCGATCGAGTGTGGGCTGCTGCCAAAAAATGTCATATCGCCTTAGGCTGTCGGCATTATAGTCTGTTTGATTTCCGCATCGATCCTCACGGTCAACCATGGTTTTTGGAAGCAGGATTATATTGCTCTTTTGCGCGGACGAGTGTAATTTCAGCCATGGCAAAAACATCAGGGATTTCGCTAGATATGCTGTTTCAATTAATGTTAAATAATGCACGGCGATCGTCATAAATATTCCAGTCGATCGCCATATAAAATGATTCTCTGCGTCTCTGCGGTTAGATCTTCCGACATTAGTTCGTAAATTAATATTATTCGATCGACATGTATTTAACATCACACATATATTTAGGAACGCCTACGCGAAATCTAGCAAATGCGAGATAATATTTGTATCTGATCATTAAGGACGATCGACATGTATCTAACTTGGCTGGATAGCAACTCTTGGCTGATTGAAATGGGCGGTAAACGAATATTACTCGACCCTTGGTTAGTTGGCTCGTTAATTTTCGGCAATTTACCCTGGCTATTTAAAGGCGACCATCCTACGCCCCAAAATATTCCTGGAGATATCGACTTAATCTTACTATCTCAAGGATTACCAGATCACGCCCACCCACCCACATTAGAGAAATTAGACCGACAGATTCCAGTTGTCGCTTCTGCAAATGCGGCTAAAGTTGTCAATGGATTGGGCTATCAAAATGTGACAACCTTAACACACGGCAACTGTTTCACCCTCGCCGATAGCTTAAAAATTCAAGCTTTACCCGGTTCTCTGGTCGGCCCGAACCTGATTGAAAATGGTTATTTACTGACCGATTTGAAGGATAAAACCACACTTTATTACGAGCCACACGGATCTCACTCAGCTATGCTCAAAGATCTGGCTCCTGTAGACGTAATCATTACACCTTTGACAGATTTAGAGATTCCCCTGGTTGGTTCGGTCATCAAAGGTCTAGAGAGTGCCATCCAAGCGGTGAAATGGTTGCAGCCTCAAGTAATTTTGTCAACAGCTGCTGGCGGTGATATTGTCACGGCAGGATTATTGTTATCCGTGCTGCGCGGTCGAGGTGATGTAAATCAGTTTCGGACGATGCTCGCAGCGCAAAACTTGACAACACTGGCGATCGAATCAAAACCTGGCGATCGGATTGAAGTAGAATTGTCTAGATGATTGGCATCAGCTATTCCAGCCTACTAGGTTAATTCCCCTGAGATTCAATTACCCCTTCTGCCTCATTTACCATCAACCTCAACCGCTCCACCGTCTCCGGTGCCACCTCCTTCCACAACCCCCGCTGATTAGCTTCTAATAACCTTTCCGCCATATCTCGCTGCACCCAAGGGTTATTTTGTTCGATGAATTCTCGCACTGTTTCGTCAAATAAATAAGCATCCGCTACACCTTGATACATGAAGTCTTGAACGCAATTAGCCGTGGCATCGTAGGCAAATAAGAAATCTAAAGTTGCTGCCATTTCTGAAGCTCCCTTGTAGCCGTGACGCATGGCTCCGGCGATCCATTTGGGGTTGATGACACGCGATCGATAGACGCGATTTATCTCTTCTGTCAGTTTGCGAACTTTGGGTTGTTCGGTGCACGAATTATCGCCGAAATAAGCTTCCGGTGTATTTCCAGAAACTGATTTAACTGCTGCGGTTAAACCACCTTGAAATTGATAATAATCATCCGAGTCGAGCAAGTCATGTTCGCGATTATCTTGATTTTGGAGGACGATTTGCATATTCCCTAAGCGTTGATTAAATGCTTCAGGTGCGGATATTCCTTCGGCTTTACTGGTATAAGCGTAAGCACTCCAATTAATATAAGCTTGGGCTAAATCTGCTTCGGTTTCCCAATTTTGGGATTCGATTAATCCTTGCAATCCCGCACCATAAGCTCCAGGTTTCGAGCCAAAAATTCGATATTGCGATCGAGTTTCAGCTTCTGCTATTTCCACTCCTTGCTCTAACCATTTAACTTTTTCCTGTTGCATTTGAGCGGCAAGAGGATTTCGATCTGGGGGTTCATTTAATGCGGCGACGGCTTTAACTGCGCTATCAAATAAATCGATTAAATTGGGGAAAGCATCGCGGAAAAAGCCGGAAATTCGCAGGGTGACATCGACGCGGGGACGACCTAAAATTGACAGGGGTAAGATCTCAAAATCCACTACTCGCCGCGATACTCCATCCCAGACGGGTTGAACGCCGATTAAGGCTAAAGCTTGGGCGATATCGTCGCCACCAGTTCGCATGGTAGATGTGCCCCAAATCGATATGCCGAGGGTTTGGGGATATTCACCATTGTCTTGAGTATAGCGATCGACCAACACTTCCGCCGCTTTTCGTCCCAAACACCAGGCGGTTTCGGTAGGTACGGCGCGAATATCAACGGAGTAAAAATTTCGTCCGGTGGGGAGGACTTCTGGTTTCCCTCTGGTGGGTGCGCCAGATGCACCGGAGGGAATATATTCACCATTTAAGCCGCGTAAGAGGTTAACCATTTCGAGGTTGGTTTGTTGGAGTGCGGGTAATAATTTAGTGGCAATCCAGGTTAATTCGGATTGAGTATTGATGCCAATATTTGGTAGTTCTTGGTTGTTGATTATTGCTGTTACTAATTCGGCGGCGTATTCTTCTAGTATTTCTACTACGTCACCGATAATTCGACAAGTTTTAAACTTATTTATGTCCTGTTCTGTCTCTGTGTTCTCTGCACCTCTATGGTTTAAAAAGTCCAGCTCCGTTCGAGGGGGAATTCGACCATTTACGCTAGTAGCTAAATCATCTGTCAGCGGATCGAAATCTAATTCCCAATCTAGGGCGATCGACCTTGTTAATCCCTGTCTATTAGCATCAGGATTACGCGCGATCGCGACAATTAAATCGCGTAGTTGTGTATCCTGGGGACACTGCCCAAATATATGCAAACCATCCCGTATTTGCGCTTCTTTTAATTCGCACAGATAGCCATCAGCGGTATTTAAAAACTGGGCTAAAATTGCATTATTATCAGTTCCGATATCTACACCGAGATCTTTGTGGAGGTTTTCTTGTTGGATGAGGTTTATCAGTCGATCGCGAATTACTGGCATCCGCAGTGGATCTAGGGTTTGGGCTTCGTAATATTCATCGATTAAGCCTTCTAATTGATGTAAACCCCCGTAGAGTTCCGCCCGTGTCATTGGTGGTGTGAGATGATCGATAATTACCGCTTGGCTGCGACGTTTAGCTTGGGAACCTTCGCCAGGATCGTTGACGATGAAGGGGTATAGGTGGGGCATTGCACCGAATACGGCTTCGGGGTAGCAATTTTCCGATAGGGCGACGCTTTTGCCTGGGAGCCATTCTAGATTGCCATGTTTGCCCACATGCACGATCGCATTTGCGCCAAAGTTGGCTTTTACCCAATAGTAGAAGGCGACGTATTGATGGGTGGGTGCGAGATCGGGAGCGTGGTAATTTAGATCGGGATCTTTGTCATATCCCCGCGTCGGTTGAATCCCCACAAATACATTACCGAATTGAATGCCAGGAATAGGGTAATTAGTACTTGGTGTAGGTTGAGAATCCCCCCTTGATAAGGGAGATTGAGGGGGATTTCCATCAATTGCGCCCCACCTGTCAATTATCCCTTCCCTTACACTAATGGGTAGCGTCTCAAAATGTGTCTGATACTCATCGCCAGAGAGGGATTGATTAGCCTTCCGCCAACCTTCCCCTTCAGGATCGTTAGTAATTCCAGTGGTTAATAACTTAATTAACTCCCCACTATCCGCTGGAATATCGCCCACCTGATAACCCGCAGCCTTGAGCGCGTGGAGGATTTCGACACAACTTTGGGGCGTATCCAACCCTACCCCATTCGCTAACCTCCCATCGCGGGTAGGGTAATTTGCGAGGATCAGCGCGACTTGGCGATCGCCTACCGTAGTTTCACGCAGCTTGACCCAATTTAAAGCTAATTCTGCCACAAATTCCACTCGATCGAACACAGGCTCATAAACCAATACATCCGTCTGAAGTAATGGGTTCTGAGTTTGCACCGCTTTAAACGATACCGCACGGGTAATAATCCGTCCATCCACCTCTGGTAAAGCCACATTCATCGCCATATCGCGCGGAGTCAAACCCTGCCAACCAGATTCCCAAAATTCCTTCCCCGCACCACTTAAAATCACCTGAAATACTGGTAAATTAAGACTCGACCATAATCCTACCTGTGGCGTATCGGTATCTAAACTCGCCAGGGAAAAACTCGTTGTATTTAATAAAACGCCGACACCCTGCTGACAGCAATTAATTAACTCAGCTTGTACCGCTGGATCTTTGAGTGAAGAGACATAAATCGGGATAGGGGTGAGATTCCGTGCTACTAAAGCTTGACACAATGCCTTGATCGCGGCTAAATTTCCCGATAGATAATGCGCCCGATAGAAGATTATCGCCGCCCCACCTTGTAACGGCATTCCCTCTGGCAGCCACCGCGTTTCATCATAAATCCCCACACGCGGCACCGCTTCTGGCGATCGATATGCACACTCAAAATCCAACCACCGACTGGCGATAAAATTCAATAACTGACGGTAATTATCAACCCCACCTTCAATCAGATATTGCCACACTCGATCGACATCCGCCAAACTCGCTGTCGAATGGCTCATCAACGTTGGATCGGGACGCTCATCCCCTGGCAAAACAATTAACACCGCTCCCGTCTGTCTGACGGTATCCTGGACGACTTCCAGCCCATAATTCCAATAGGATTGACCCCCAATTAAGCGGACGATAATCACCTTCGCCACAGTCAGGACATCTTCCGCATAAGTATCGATCGTCAATTGCTGCTGTAACTGCAACAAATTCACCACCCGCACTTGGGGAAAGTCTTTTTGTAATTGCGTTGCGGCGACGGCTAACGTCTGAATATCCGTATCCGCAGCAGTGATAAATGCGATCGGTGCTGGCTGTTGTTCGACAAAGATGACACCTTCAGCCGCAGGATTCCAACCACCTGGTATTGTAGCGAGACGATGCATCGATTTTCACCCTGACAGACAGCACCTTATTCTAACGAACTTGGACTTGGCGATATAGAATTAGAAGAGTCTTTGCAGTGGATGCTGAATAATGCTGATAGTGAAATATGGCCATGATCGAACACAATCCAATTATAGATTTGAATCTATCTAAGCAAGATGTTGAGAGCTATATCCTCGATCATGGCTGGCAGCAAATAGAGCATCCCAATCACAATCTCCAAGTTTTTACTGGATTGGTAGATAATGATGGTCGAAAAATTCGATTAGTTTTACCTCGAAGCAACGATCTAAAAGGCACGCCTTTGCGAATTTATCAGGCGGTACAAACGATCGCAGATATCGAGGATCGATCGCTTAATGCAGTGGTTGCAGATATTGAGAAAGTTAAAGAATCACAATAAAATAGTGAGTTTTAGGATCGGTGTTGGCTGTCGAGTGACAAATTGGATAAATATTCTTTACTTCGAGTAGGAAAGTAATTGAGCGAAGAAAGTTGGAAGAAACCATTCTCTGCACAACTCTTCGTACATATTAGAAAGGTTTTTTAACAGTCAATTTCTTAATTTGTGTTTTTTGAATAGATTTCAATTGAACAAAAATAAATTCCCCTAAAGTATCAGCTTTTTGTATCATCTATAGTCATCTACGCTTTGGATGTGGCATAAACAAAAATAATTTTTAGATAATACATATACTCTGAAATTTTATTCACTGAAAACATTAAAAATAGACAGATTAAAAAATCTATTTGCAAACATTATCCTACTTATCTAGATCGATAGTGTTCAGACTTGATCGATTGTTTTACTCGACCTGCGTAAAAGGATTCTTACCTGGCTGACGTTGGGAGATCTGAATTAATAATCTTAACGCCTCATTAACAGCATCGGCACTCGGAAACATCTCCGCCACATCTGGTTCCAGCCGAACTATTGCACTACCGAAGCTTTTTCGTCCAGATCCTAATTTTCTGACTCTCAAACTCTTTAA
>JBJOOY010000369.1:0-3072 GCA_046051065.1 Cyanobacteriota bacterium | reverse complement strand
GGGCGAATCTTAAATTCCCTGGCACCATTTTTGTGCATCGGATCGGCTTGAGCAAGTTGCTGTGCTTCTTCCACCGAACTTGCGCGATAGATTAACATCCCATCGCCTTCAAAATATTGACCATCATCCGTCCACAGGGGGCCAGCCCCAAATAAGATATCTTTGTTTTCTAGTTCGCGCAGATAAGCGCGATGTTCTGGTAAATTTTGCTTGACGGCATCCAAACTTTTTGCGATCGATGTCACGACATAAAGCTGCATCCGTAAACACGAACCAGATGTTTCAATAATTTTGGCAGATTCAACTCTGTTGCTCATATTTCTAACTCCTTAATCAAAAAATAGAAAGTAAATTACTGACTGATGCAAAGCACATACTGTAAACCATCGGCTCCAGCTTTGGCATGAATATTATTACCAGCAGGTGCAAATAAAGTCGCTTGATTAGCTCCGATCGCATCCTGTTGTTCGCCAACAAATCCCGAGCCTTTCACTGCTAATAGAAACACCGACTCATCAGCAGCTATTTCATGATCGATCGAACTATTGGCAGGTAAAATCACATCTAAAAACCGAATTTTAGTAGAGATATTTAACGGTGAAGTTAAACCATTAGCATCACCAACGACCACCCGCACGCGCCCACCTGCATCGGTTGTATGGACCGGAATTTGTGCCGCAGTCAGATGAAAAGCCTTAGCTGGTAGTGATTTATCGACTACAGGTAAATCGACAAACATTTGAATGCCATGACACATTTTGCCCGGTTCGATCGGGGTTTCATTATGCCGAATCCCCGATCCGGCTTGAGTCCAATGGATGTCACCAGGCGCGATCGTCGATCTGTTACCTTGGCTATCTTCATTGAAAAACGATCCCTCGGAATCTTCAAACATATAGGTGACAGCCGAAAATCCTTGGTGAGGATGCTCGGCAAAAGTCGGCTGAGTCATGAAATAGTGGTCTAGTTGTAGAAACGGTGCAATCTCTGTGCCGAGATTTTTTTGATTGACACTATAGGCTTGAAAACCTTGCCCGTGAGTGAATGGGTTAGCCTGCACAACTTCAATTGCTTGACGAGAAATGGTGGTATTACTGATAGACATAGTGGAAAAATAACCTCTTTGTTTAGTTAATTACTAAGCGGCAATTGCTGGTAAAACGTGTTGGAATAAAACTTGAATCAATTGGCTTCCTGTCGGCGTACTCCAATCCTGCGCCAATTCAGCAATAATTGAATCCGTTGCTGTCAAGATCGTGCCAGCTTTTTCCATCCGCCGACGGGATACCTCTTCAGCGAGTTCGGAGGGCGAACCAGAGGCATCCATTACAGCTTGGACAGTATAGCCAGCCGAGATCGCACTCAAAGCTGGATAAACCAAACAGACACTGGTAGTGACACCTGCCATGATGAGATTCTTTTTGCCTGTGGCGGCAACGGCGGCACTAAAATTAGGATCGTTCCAGGCATTGACAATCCCTGCTCTTTGAATTCGTCGCTCGAATGCGGTGGGGAGAATCTCTTGTAACTCAGGTAGCAAAGAACCTTGAACATTAGTTTCTTGGCTACTTGTCAATACAACAGGCATATTCAAAATCTTGGCAGCTTTAGCCAAAGCGATCGCATTTTGTTTGACTATTTCCTGGGAAATATTCTTGACTAACTGGATCGTCCCAACTTGATGGTCGATTAGTAGCAAAGCAGAATCTTGGGGGGTAAAAATAGTCATGTTTGATAGCTCTTGGTTAAGTTGGGTTGACATCGATCGGACTCGAATGTATTAATTATCTGGTATGTATCTTTAATTTGACAAGTACATACATAAAACTGCTATACACACAAAAGTGTGTGTAAAAAATTGCCAATGAATAAATCGACTCAGAAGATTCCTGCTGCCAATATCCTGGATACCAATCCCCATTTGCGTCAAACCTTAGAATTAGTGGCTGATAAATGGGTGGTGGCGGTGCTATATATTTTGTCTGGCGGCACCAAGCGGTATGGCGAGTTGCAGCGCGAAATCGGCGAAATTTCTCAGCGAATGTTGACCCGAACCTTGCGGGATCTGGAACGCAATGGATTGGTACAGCGCAAGGTTTATCCAGTGGTACCGCCGATGGTGGAGTATTCGCTCACCCCGCTAGGAGAAACGATGAATGGTGTGCTCAAGTCGGTTTGTGATTGGGCAACTCAGAATTTTGATGCTGTGGAGGCTGCTAGAATTGAGTACGATCGAACCCAAAATCAACCATAACTTTCTACAACAAATTAGAAGCCTGTCGCCCACCGAGTCGGCTGGATGAAGCCTCCGGCAACACATTCACCGAAATCGTCGCATAGCCTCCCTGCTGCTGCCCGATGATAATAAATCGAATGAAATCGCCTAAGCCTTCCAGCATTCGGGCATTGCGGAGGACTCCACTATCGATCGGATTAAACCCGATTTCTGTCGCTAATTGCATTACTGTTTGTCTTGCCGTCACATCATCACTGGCAACAAACACCGAAACCTGTTGTTTTTGTAATTCTGCTTTGGGAATTTCAAAGACTTCCTGTGCCATAGTATTGAATGCTTTGACCACGATTACCTCTGGCACCTGTTTAGCTAATGTTTCGGCGAGAGATATGGCGATCGGTTCATAGGCAAATCCTTCAGGAATTGCCCAATTATTCGGGTCGATTAAAATCTTGCCTTTGAGAACTGCGATCGATTTCAGCACCTCTGCTGGATCGACTCCCCGCGCTGAATACAACAACACATCGCCAAAAGCGGCGGCTTCGTCGTTGGTGCCGCCTTGTGTTCTATGTTTAGCTAATGCTGCTACAGACTGCCCTTTCTCTGCTGTGCGGGCACCAAAGAATACTTCATGTCCTTGTTCTGCCCACAACAACCCCAAAGAACGACCCATATTGCCACTACCAATGATGCCAATTTTCATTCGATCTTCTCCTGTTTAATAGAATTCGAGAACCTAAATATTAGCCAGTAATTACTTTGAGATCGCCATCTGTCCAAAGATTTTCGATCTGTAAATGTTTGATGAGCCAAAGATCTCCCTCTCGGACTAAATC
>JBJOOY010000368.1:0-6701 GCA_046051065.1 Cyanobacteriota bacterium | reverse complement strand
TGCGATTATGATCGGTTTAGTTACTGCTACTTGCTGCTTCTTTGCTGTCAGTCTGCGTGCTAAGTTAAAATTCGACGATTCATTAGATACCTTCCCCGTTCATGGTGTTGGTGGTACTGTCGGCGCCATCTTAACTGGTATATTTGCGACTAAAACAGTTAATCCAGCTGGCGCTGATGGGTTGCTATATGGCGATGCCAGTTTGATCGTCAAACAAGTTATTGCTGTGGTCATTACCTATATAATCGCTGCTGTCGGTACTTTTATTATCATCAAAATCCTCAGCTTAGTCATGGATCTTAGAGTCAAGCCAGAAGCCGAATATCAAGGTTTGGATATCAACGAGCATGGTGAAGAAGGCTATGGTGAAGAATTTGCTTCTGGCTTGAGTTTGGCAGAAAAAGAAGGATAGGTAAATTATATAGTTATGAATTATGAATGCCGATGAAGTAGGCTTCTGATTCTGATTAAAATATAGTCGTAAAGTCGATCGCGATTTACGGCTATATTTTTTTAGTTTAGATATATTGCCAAGAAAGTCGCAGAGATTCGATCTAGGATATAGCTATAGCTAAGTTTAGCATCGGGTCATAAATACACTAAATTAGTTCTGTAGAAATATTACCGAGAAATTCGGCGGGATTCGATCTAGAGATCTAGCTAAGTTTAGCATCGAGTCATAAATACGCTAAATTAATTCTACCGACTTCATAACTCATCACCCATAATTTAAATTAGATCGTGGATACCAAAGCTTTTAAAAGATCGCTCAACCAGTCAGATAACTATCACCGGAAGGGATTCGGACATCAGGATGATGTAGCCGTTGTGTTGGAATCAGAATATCAAAGTAATTTAATTCAGGAAATCCGCGATCGTAATTATACTTTCACTCGCGGTGATGTTACAATTCGACTGGCCGAATCTTTTGGGTTTTGTTGGGGTGTAGAGCGGGCTGTGGCGATCGCGTACGAAACTCGTCAACATTTCCCCACCGCCCAAATTTGGATCACCAATGAAATCATTCATAATCCGTCAGTAAATCAACGGCTGCGGGAGATGAATGTTAATTTCATTCAAGTCGAAGATGGCAAAAAAAACTTCGATCCGATCGATCGGGGAAACGTAGTAATTTTACCTGCATTTGGTGCTAGCGTCCAAGAGATGCAATTACTTACTGAGAAAGGATGTACGATCGTCGATACCACCTGCCCGTGGGTTTCTAAAGTCTGGAATACGATCGAGAAACATAAAAAGAAAGACTATACATCGATTATTCACGGTCAATACAAACACGAAGAAACTGTTGCGACTAGCTCTTTTGCCGATAAGTACTTAGTTGTATTAAATATGGCAGAAGCTAACTATGTTGCGGACTATATTCTCAATGGTGGCAATTCTCCAACGGAGAGGCTGCGCCAACGAGATCAATTTCTCACTAAATTTAGTAAAGCTTATTCACCAGGTTTCGATCCCGATCTTGACTTAGTTAGAGTCGGTATTGCCAATCAAACTACCATGCTTAAAACTGAAACTGAAGCGATCGGTAAACTATTCGAGCGGACGATGATGAAAAAGTATAGCACTGCCGAATTAAACGACCATTTCCAAAGTTTTAATACGATCTGTGATGCCACTCAAGAGCGTCAAGATGCTATGTTTAAATTAGTAGACGAAAAACTCGATCTAATGTTAGTAATTGGTGGTTATAATTCATCTAATACTACTCATCTGCAAGAAATTTCGATCGAACATCAAATTCCTTCTTATCATATTGATAGTGATGTCCGCATTCTGGCAGGCAATCGGATCGAGCATAAACCCTTGGGTAAAGAGCTAGAGATCGCCGCAGACTGGTTGCCCACAGGTAAGATCGTCGTAGGAGTCACATCTGGAGCTTCCACACCTGACAAGATCGTCGAAGACGCGATCGAGCGGATATTTGCAACTAAGAATAACTTGGCTACAATCGGTTAATCGATCGGCAATTAATCACAGATCTTTCCCCGCTAAATTAGCTAGTTATTCATAAATCCCCCCCATTGAGGTGCAAACAGTGATCTACTACATCATCATCGCAGTTGCGTTAATTACGTTCTTGTCGATCGTTTCCTTTTCATTTAAGCATCGACAGCGACCCGTTCACAGTCGGCGGCGGACGATCGTCGATACCCATCCCAGTCGCCCCTTCTCTAAAAGAACTGTCGGCGATCCAGAGGAGCGATACGTCCAAGGTGTCGGCTATATCATTGGCGATCTTAGTTGTAGTTACAATGCCAGATCTCCTTATATTCGCTGTGCTGTAAATCCTAATGGTCTGTGTCAAGACTGTCGCTACTATCATAATCGGGATGATAACTAGAAAATACGGTGTTGCTAAATCAGGGCATGAGACAGATCGAGGGGCACGATCTTTACTACCTTGGCGCCAGAGGACAAGATCTAGATATCGTTACAACAACCACAAGTTATGCCTGAGCACCGTTAACGCCAACACGATCGATGCTAAATTGTTATGAATTAACTGCTAGGATTGTCACCGGACTCGGTTGTTATCCCAGCACTCGTTAAGTATGCAAATAAAACTTCATCCGTATACTGTCAACAAAAGGTTTGCGTTGACAATTTCTAGAGGTACCAGTCATCAAAATCAGAATTTGGCAGTAGAGATTAGCGCAGATGGGATCGCTGGATGGGGTGAGGCAGTGCCATTTAAGATCGGTACTCAAGTTCGATCGTCTACAGAGCCACTCGCTCAGAGCATCGAGCAAATTACCACAGCTTTGCAAGCAATTATTCCTCGCTTGGCAGCCTATCATCCCCATCAACGTCAAGAGATTCAAAGTGTCATCGCCACAAATCAACTGCCTTCCGCCGCACAAGCAGCCATCGATCTCGCACTGTATGATTGGCTGGGTAAGAGTGTGAATTTACCATTATGGCGACTGTGGGGATTAGATCGATCGAAAATTGTCCCAATTTCAGTCACAGTGGGGATTAGTACCCCAATGGCTGCCAGAGAAAGAATTCGGGGTTGGTTGGAGATATTTGATGCGCGGTTTTTAAAAATAAAACTGGGGAATCCCTTGGGAATTGGTGCCGATCGCGAGATGATGTTGGCAGTGAAGGATGAACTGCCCAATGCCAAATTAACAGTAGATGCCAATGGCGGATGGAATCTTGCCGACGCGATCGCCATGAGTGGCTGGTTGGCAGATTTAGGGGTAGTATATTTGGAGCAACCCTTGGCCCGAGGTGATGAAGAACGATTGGTAAATCTCAAACGAGAGTCACCATTACCAATTTTTGTAGATGAAAGTTGTTTCACCAGTGAGGACATCCCTGGATTAGCAGATCGAGTGGATGGGATTAATATTAAATTAATGAAAGCTGGCGGACTAACTGAGGCACTGCGAATGATTCATACCGCCCGCGCCCATGGATTGCAAGTGATGTTTGGTTGTTATTCAGATACAGTATTAGCAAATACAGCCGCAGCCCACTTATCTCCCTTAGCAGACTATTTAGATTTAGACAGTCATTTAAATCTGATCGACGATCCATTTAGTGGTGCAAATCTGGTTGATGGCACATTAATTCCTGGAAACATACCAGGGCTAGGTGTCAGCCCGATCTATCTTCATGTACACCCCAAAATCCAAGCTTCAAAAGGATGATTGGTAAGTAACCGATCGAAATTAATTATAAATCCCCTATTCCCTGTCTTGTCTCGCTAAACCTTCGGGGAACCCGAGGAGCGCGAGCCGCTATTCCCTATCCCCCCTCTCAACTAGAAAATCTATTTTGCAATTTATTTATTGATGGATCGGCAACTATTACTGGACTTACTAACAGGCGATCGAGAGTTAGACTTAGATTTTAACATTCAGTTGTTTGATACTCTGCCCTCAACCAATGATAAACTTGCCCAATCGATCGCCCAGGAAAATGCGCCGCCAGGGACGATTGTCATTGCCAAGCAACAAACAGCCGGACGCGGACAACGGGGCAGAATCTGGGAGTCAGAGGTTGGTGGTTTATACCTATCACTAGCAATATCTCCAAATATACTAGCAACTGATGTTCATCAATTGACGATCGGGATCGCTTGGGGCATCGCATATCAATTGAGACAAAAAAATCTACCAGTTTCCATTAAATGGCCTAACGATATAGTTCTATGCAATCGAAAATTAGGCGGAATTTTAACTGAAACCAGAATTTATCATGGTAAGATTCAACAAGCCATCGTCGGTGTTGGGATGAATTATGCCAATCCAGTTGTCGGTCGAGCGATTAATTTAGCACCCAGTTCCGAATACCAGCCAAATTACTTAAATTTCTCCCTAGAGATGTTAACAAGTTGTATCATTAGGGGAATTATTATTGGGTACAAACGTTGCGATCCGGCAACGATCGACAGTTTACTGTCGAACTATCTAGAACTACTCAATGCCCATGGACGATCGGTGATGGTAAATGGTAAGTCGGGAACTGTGTTGGGGATATCGCCGCAAGGAGAATTACGCATCGGTTTTACAACTGCCACAGAGATAACTGAAACTTATCTCACCCCTGGTACATTTACATTAGGCTATGAGGGCTGGTAACATTAGCATCAGCGAAAATGTTATGACTTTTTTGCGATGCTATGGTGGATAGAGAGTTCTGGTACTGGAGTGTGTTAAGTAGAAGCAATTATGAGCAACAAGGTAGAAAAAACGTCAAATGAGTCGCATCAACACCATCGGTTGAGTATTTTTTTCCGCAGCCTCACGCTATTAAAGATCGTTGCTTGGCTGAGTAGCCTGAGTTTAATTGGTAGCACTGGGATTGTCTGGGCAGATGTCCAGCCTATTTCCACCAACAGCAATCCAGAAGCACAGGCTCTCGTCCAATTACCGACTAGGTCGAATGCACCAAACTACATCGAACGGAACAATCGAGATGTCAGAGAGCGAGACATTTACCACTCTCAACTTCCCAACGCTCAAAGTTTAGCTTCAATTCCCGTTAGTGCAGACCAACTGCCCAACCGAGAAGTTCCGACAGCAGTTGCCCCTGGATCGGCTTCGACTATCCCCGCTAGCAGAATCGTGCGTCCACAGCACGCCAACTTACTGATAGCAGATAACTATACTGTTGGTGTAAATGGTGCTGGAACGAGTCGGATGAAGCCAGCAGAGCTCACTGCCGTTTCGGTGCCAGCGTCGCTGCGACCTAATCTACCGCACCATCATGAGGAAATCTTAACAACAACCAAAAGCCAAGTTCGATCTAGCTCTGTCACTCAACAAATAGCGATCGATCGATCGACCCCAGCCAATCCGCAATCAGCCACTGGCTATCGTTCCGTTCCAACAGTTTCCAGTCTACCGACCGCCGCTGCGATCGAAACTGGCACGCGTAAAGATAATTCACGTACCGGACTCGAAACTGCTGTAGTCAGACCGATTAGACCTGCAATCACAACCACTCGATCGTCAATCGCTACAAGTGACAGCCAACGTCGCTCGATCAATCCATCAACTCAAACAGCTCAACCAATCGCCTCCATCCAGGTCGGATCGGCATTATCGATTGAAATTCCCGTTCCTTCACCCCGTACTAAAATCGTGCCAGTCCAGCCAGTGGCTCAGTTACCTCAAGTAACTACCACTAAAGCAGTCCCGACAGTACCTGCAATCCCCAGCGTTCGCTCAGCAAGTACCAGATCCCAAACGGGAGATTTAGCCTTCGCAAACAATCAGCTCGGCGAGTCTAGCTTGTCATTAATTTATCCACTCTCTAGTCCAGCACCGACAACTTCCACCTTCGGTTGGCGAACTCACCCAATTACGGGCAGTCGTCGCTTTCACTCTGGGATCGATATTGGTGCACCAATGGGTGCGCCTGTAGTTGCAGCCGGATCTGGTACGATTGTTTCGGCTGGTTGGGTTGGAGGTTATGGTAAAGCGATCGTCATTCAACACAATGGCGTTCAGCAGACTCTTTACGGTCATCTTTCCGAAGTATTTGTCCAACCAGGTCAAACAATCCAACAAGGTGCTGTAATTGGTCGTGTAGGTAGCACTGGTAACTCAACTGGGCCCCACTTACACTTTGAAGCGCGGATGTCCAGTTCTGAAGGTTGGGTGGCTGTCGATCCCAGTGAAGATATCCAATATGCTTTGGCTAATCTCCGCCGAGCGACGCCATTCGCGCAACGAGACTTCACTCCAGACGTAAATTAGGTGATCGAGTATGAATCGACAATCAGTATTCTAAAATTCTCAAGTTTAGTTTCAAACTACCTTCTAATCCTTGCCTAAATCGCAAGGATATTTTCTATAACTAACGATTTAATTGAGTTCTCTAGGAAAATTAAGGTGGCATGTTACTCAAGTCACAAGACATAAGTTATTGTCAACTGATTCGCCAGTTCGGTACCACCTCAGAAATTGTGGACGGGGTAAATTACCAAGGCAGTTTATTCGTTCGAGGTAATTCATTCCACTGCCAACAACGTCAGTCAGCGATCTTAGAGATGCGCCGTAACTACCTAGATCCCGAGCCTGCTATTGCTTGTCTGCTGGTGGAAGATGGCGATATTGTGACGATTTGGTATGAAGATCGATACATTCTGAAAATAGTTGAAACTACCAAAGAGATCGTTCGATATTTTAATCTAGCTCAATTAGTGGGAGAAATGCGATCGCCAC
>JBJOOY010000367.1:0-7105 GCA_046051065.1 Cyanobacteriota bacterium | reverse complement strand
CTATTAGTCGGTGTATCGCGTAAAAGTTTCATTGGTAAGATTTTAGATCGATCGGACCCAAATCAGCGGTTGTGGGGCACTGCCGCCGCTTGTTGTGCCGCAATCTCGCGGGGGGTGGATATCTTGCGCGTTCATGATGTTGCCCAAATGAGCGATGTTTGTCGAGTTGCAGATGTCATGTTTCGCGGCTAGATTCGGTGTTCTAGCCAAATAAAGTTGGGGGAATGGTGTACAGACACAGGATCGATGCTTCCGTCCATTCTACGACAGCACCGTAGGTATCTCCGGTATGTCCGCCTAACTTGCGATCGAAATAATAACCCGTCAGCACCGCAACACCACACCCAGCAATAGATCTTAGACTCAATACCAACCAATCTTGCGGATGTACATAGATCTGACATCCAGTCATGCCCAACAGCATTACCAGCCCCAGTAATACATCTTGAGGTATACTTATCCCCTGACGGTGAAATGCCCCTTTCCCTTCAGCTTTGAGATAGGGGTACAAAGCGATCGATAGTACTTGTCCCCAGCGACTCCAGCCTGCCACCAGCATCAATGTCCACCAGCGATCGGCGGTAATCGCACTCAGCGCAGCAGTTTTAAGTAAAATAATAATTACCGCCACCATCGCCCCAAACGCGCCCGTAGCACTATCTGTCATCACA
This sequence comes from Cyanobacteriota bacterium, assembly GCA_046051065.1. GTDB lineage: Bacteria > Cyanobacteriota > Cyanobacteriia > Cyanobacteriales > Chamaesiphonaceae > Chamaesiphon. Next base: position 6,434 of record JBJOOY010000367.1, on the reverse strand, counting down.
GCTAACTGGCGATCGGGATCTTGTACTGCCAAACCATCGGCGGTATCCATCGCCCCATCGAGATGTAATCCACCAGTCCACCAGATCCACAGGACAACGATCAGACTCGATCGAATCAAAATCGGCAGTTCTAGCCGTTCTAAGCCCAGATCTACCAAGCCCAATCCTCCCCCTAATAACAATCCAATTAAAGGTGCCCAGCGAGCGATTCGGGCAAAATCTAATTGTAAATTAGCTGGGATTGGGCAGCAAGTGTAAAAGGCGATCGCGGCCAGTAGTGATGTAAAGTTATTGATTAAGGACACAGATTTTTTTGGTGATGATGCTTATGCACGGGTGGAGATGATGAGATTGGCGGGGGTGAGAAGTTTTGGATTTGTGGGACTGTTGGGGAAATTGTCGGCAACGTTAGCCGATCTGTTTGACTCCAGTATTTTAGGCGTTGCGCTATTGGGATTTACCCTAATGGTGGGCGTATCTTTTGGAGAGTGATTATTTTCGGGGGAGCTAGAGAAACTGATTCAGACTTCTGGTAGGAACAATTTGCTAAGAACTATATCCAGAGTCATCTTACCGTATTACCGATCTTCATTCTCCCCCAAATAATCGCTCTTCTATGTAAATGCAATACAATTAGAACAATCGAATATTTCAAGTGTAAGATTTGAATAGATGACACATCATGAGAAAGTCGCTAACTTTAGACAACTGCTTCGAGAGCGGGGCTATTGGCGATCTAATGCAATTCCCCCTGCCTTTCAGCTACTCTGGCTGTTGGGGTTCGAGACTCCCCCTCCATACTTTCTGCCATTTTGGACTGGAGTAGTAGTCGCTGGAGTTCCCTTCGGCTTTTTTATGGGAGTTTTCAATTACTTCTTTAATTACTTCATTTCCGCGCCTTTTATAGTTACCTTAAGTGCCGGATCTTTAGTGTCTGCTATGAGTACTTCGGTGTTTTTTGGTTTACCCTTTGGTCTACTGATGGCGATGTTTTGGCGCAGAAAATCTCAGAAATTGCAACTACCTGATTGGGATAATTTTCCCGTTCGCAGAAATTAATTTACTCAATTTGTGTAGATCTAGAACTGAATTTCCAACAACTTACAACTAGGTGAAGTATTAAGCATCCAGAATTAGGGCGCGATCCCGATCCAGTGGAAATCTGTTGCTATCAACAACGATTTTTACAGTTATTAGAAATTGCCACGATCGATCGACCATTACAACAGATTGCAGGTGCTAGCGAAATCTTACATTACTTGAATACTGGATCCAATTATGCGATCGCTTTAGCAACAGGAGCCTGGCGACAGACAGCACAGTTCAAACTCGATCGAACTAACTTAGATTGGCTAATTTCACCGACAGCTTGTTCTAATGATGCTTATGCACGGGTAGAGATTATGAAATGTGCCTATTCGCGATCGATTTTAGCTTACCAACAGTCGCAATTTGATTCGATTGTATATGTGGGTGATGGTGTTTGGGATGGCATTGCAGCTCGCACCTTAAATTATCGCTTTGTGGGCATTGGTACTGGCGATCGAGCGACAGCTTTATTAGCTACAGGTGCCCAGTATGTGTTCCCCAACTATCGGGACATAGCTGAGATAATTTCTGTATTCGATCGAGTTTAATTTTGACCCAAAATCTTTGCTTGCAGTTTAGTTTTAACCGATCGGCAGATCTTTTCTTTTCCTTTGTGTATTTTTTAGCTTACACTGAAAAAATTGTTAGGGTAAGAATAAAGATCGCTAGTACAGAATAATTAAAAACTAATGAAACGACGGGATATACTACTGGGGGCTTCGACGATCGCCACCGCCGCAGTTGTGGCAAATTCTCAACTGAGTATCGCCAAGCAACCAGACGATGGAAAAACTCCTCCAACCCTAACAACAATTGGTACGGTAGGTAAAAATATTGAGATTGCTAAAGATTTACCCGGCTACTATGTGAGTCCAACTGGGACAAGTAAATTTCCCGCAGTTATCGTACTAATGGAAGCTTTCGGGTTGAATCAATGGTGTCGGAGTATTTGCGATCGGTTAGCGCAGTCAGGATTTGTCGCAATTGCTCCAGATTTTTATCGGGGGACTACTTACGCTTATACTGATGGCCCAGGCGCGATCGCCAAGTTAAAATCGCTCAAGGATGATGCCATTATGCGCGATGTCGGCAACAGCATTGAGTTCCTCGCTGGGAAGCCCGAAGTTAATGTCAATGGCATTGGCGTTATCGGCTTCTGCATGGGCGGAAGATATGCATTTTTAACTAGCACTACCTATCCGACTAAAATCAAAGCAGCAATCTGTTTTTACGGCAGTGGTATCGATGCAGTACCGGGCAATCCCCTCGGTCAAAAATCGCTATTGAGTCAGGTAGATGCGATCCAATCACCAATTATGCTGATGTACGGTGCTGACGACCAACTGATTGCTGCTGACGAACATGGTAGAGTCGCTACTGCTTTATCTAAAGCTAAAAAAAGATATATTCTCAATCTCTTTCCTAAAGCCGGACATGGCTTTATGAGCGATCGACGGGAAAATTATGCACCCGAAGCCGCTGCGGAAGCTTGGATGATGACCACCGGATTTTTCAAGCAAAATCTCAGACCTAAGAAAAATAAAACATCTACTTAAAAACGAGTTAATTCATCCAGATTTAGAGAACAAGCCGAAGTTGTTGCTCTGCAGAAGTTTGTCCGTGAGCATTTGCCCACCCTACTTCTACACTACACTCCCATATCTTTGTGATGACGCTTGTTATGAAACAAGATGTAACAGACAATCCACTGTATGTAAGTTTCTTCTGTGCGGCAGGAGTAATGCTTGAGACGGATTGCGTCTCTAACTTGGTCTAGAAGCTTCTTTGGGAGGTGTTACATAATATTACAACATGTTTAAAAATTCAGCAGATCCACCTTAAATAGGATGATAGGTGGAAAGTTTCTGCTTTTATATAGGGAATATGCTGAATTTTTCATTCTATTTACCCGAATTTGGGTAGATAGGTGAAAAGTTTCCACCTAATAATATTTATGCCGCTTAAATCTCGGTTGGGGATCAACTTGAATGCTGTTTGTTGGTGACTAGCGCAGCAATGAATAATAACATAGAATATTCATTATTCATTGCTTAAGGACACCATATGCCCAAAACTCAAGTGCCCGCAATTTCAGGTAAAGGGTGGCTACGCCAACGCAATTTGCCGCCAGGGCCGCGAGGATACGCGCTGCTCAAGATGTCAGAATTTCAACAGCAGCCCATTGAATCTTTTGGTCATTTGTGGCAAGAGTATGGAGATTTAGTGCGTCTGCCGATTATGCCAGGATTAACATTTTTCTTGGCGGCTCACCCAGACTCGGCAGAGCATATCTTGTCTCAACACCAGGAGCGATATGGAAAGCCAGACTTATTCCTCAAGTCGATGGGGTTGATGCAGGGGCAAGGGCTTTTAAGCAGTGAAGGAGCGGTTTGGCTCAAACAACGCCGCTTGATGCAACCTGCCTTCCGTCAAGAGCAAATAATCAAGCTCCATGCTGTCATGCTAAGTTGCGTGGAATCGCTGCTGTGCGAGTGGGAAGAGAAACCAGCAGGTGAGGTAATCGATATAGCGGCAGAAATGACGCGGCTGACTCTGAAAATTGTCAGTTTAGCTCTGTTTAGTGTGGACATCAGTGATGATTCAAACCAGTTGGGACAGGCTGCTCGGACGGCTTTGGAGTATGTCTACTACCGCATGATGACTCCACTAGCATTACCCCTTTGGATACCGACATCGGATAATCTCAAGTTTCGTCAAGCCAAACACACCTTGGATGGCATTGTTTCGGAGATTATTCGCGCCCGTCGCCAGAATCCGACTGAGCACGTCGATCTACTCTCAATGCTGCTAGATTGTCGGGATGAGGATACTGGGGAGGGCATGAGCGATCGTGAACTGCAAGATGAAATCATTACGTTGATTAATGCCGGACATGAAACAACGGCTACCGCACTGGCTTGGACATGGTATTTGCTGGGAACGCACCCTGATGCGATGGCTAATGTGCAAGATGAGCTAGAAACGGTGTTAAGCAGAAGTAGCCCAACAATCGATCGACTACCGCAACTGCTATATACTCGGCGCGTGTTTGATGAAGCGCAGCGTCTGTGTCCAATTGGGTTAGGGGTTCCCAGAGTTGCTTTAGAAGACGATGAAATCCAAGGGTATTTCATCCCGAAAGGATCGGTTTTTAGCGTTGCTCAATACTTTATCTTTCGTCATCCTGAATTTTGGGAAAATCCAGAGCAATTCGACCCAGATCGATTTCTGCCCGATCGAGTCAATCAAAGACCGAAGTTTGCCTATTTCCCCTTTGGTGCAGGTCAACACATCTGTATTGGTAAAAACTTTGCTCTGATGGAGTCTACAACAATTTTGGCAGCGATCGCTCAACGTTTTCACATTGAATTAGTTCCGAATCAGTCGATCGAAGTCGATCCTCGTTTTACCTTGCGTCCCAAACATGGTGTTAAAGTTACGGTACGAAAGCGATGTTAACCGATTATGCAACGGCCAGATGAGACGAAACGAGTAGCGATATTGAAAGCAGCTCATCAGCGGCTGATTCAATACGGGGTCAAGAAAACTGCAATGCAGGAAATTGCGGATGATGTGGGGATCGCAGTCGGAACTTTATATTTGTATTTCAAGAACAAAAATGAAATTTTAATTGCCGTGGCTGATGCTGATACACAGCAACATTTAAAAGATGTTGAGAGCATTCTGCGATCGCTAATGTCTGCATCCGAAAAACTTAAGGCTTATCTAATCAGCCGTTTTCGTTCGGTGCAAGTACATCGACTCAGCGGCTCTCATGCTGCGGAACTCGCTCGTGCAGTGATTCGGTTGAAGCCACAGATGTATGAAGAACAGTGTCAAGCTTTTAACCAAAATGTATTTAATCTTATCCAGGAAGGAATACAGTCACGTTTATTTCAAATCGATAATCTAGAGCGAGATCTGGAAGTGTTTTTATATTCGATTGGTTACTTCTTTCCCATGCCCACCACTGAGAAGTATTATGAGCCTGAAGAAGACAAACTTTGCATGGTTGTTGATTGGTTTATCCAAAAATGGTGTGGTGATTCGCTTTTGGAGGCTCAAAGCGATCGCGACATAACAAGTCGATGAAGCGGACAGTTGAGAGATCTTGGTGAGGTTGCAAAGGTTATCTGCCGCCGCTTATCTTAGTCGTTAGCCTGCTTTAATTTATCGATTAGAAGTAGCTAAAAGGCGATCGGAAAGATGAATCCTTTAGGGTCGGCACGGTCCACAGTATGGGTTTGAGCCTATTCCGATCTTATTAATATTTGTACCCTGCTAGTGGCTAGTTATTAGCCACTTTCACAACTAAACTGCGAACCTCACTAGATTCAGAAACGCTATATTACCACTGCCCACTATCCACTTGAGCTGAATTTTGGGCAGCCAAGTCATGCCCTACTCTTCATCAACAGAACCAGCATCTTGATAATCGGGACGATAACGCGATTGATATTCTGACTCAGCTTGGCGTTGAGATTCTACTTCAGCCATTGCGGCGATCGGATCGTATTTAGCTGCATCTTTGATATCGATTTTCCAACCAGTCAACCGCGCTGCGAGCCGGACATTTTGCCCTTCTTTACCGATCGCTAAACTCAATTGATCTTCAGGTACCAAGACATGCGCCTGACGACCATCGGGATTGACTAATCGCACCTCATCAATCCGCGCGGGACTAAGGGCGTTAGAAATATAAGTAGAAGGATCGGGAGACCACCGAATCACATCGATTTTCTCACCTTGCAATTCATTGACTACTACCTGAATCCGCGAACCCCGCGCCCCAATACAAGCTCCCACGGGGTCTACGTCGCCCTCTAATGTGTCTACGGCAATCTTGGTACGGGGGCCGACATGACGAGACGGCGGACTAGCTTCTCGCGCCACTGCAACGATTCTCACTAGTTCTTCTTCGATTTCGGGAACTTCATTGGCAAACAGTTCGACGACTAAACCAGCAGAACCACGCGAGACCAGCAGTTGAGGCCCGCGTTGCGAGCCTTCGCGGACTTTTTTGAGGAAGACTTTAAATGTCCGCCCAATCCGATAGTTATCATTAGGCAACTGCTCTTGCTGTGGTAGTTCGGCTTCAACATCCGGCTGTCCGAAACTGCTATTTACCGCCAAAATTACCGACTGACGTTCGAATCGCAGTACCTTACCAGTTAGCGACGATCCTTCAAATTGCTCGAATTCTTCTTGAATGATTTTACGCTGTTGATCTCGCAGTTTTTGCGCCAGCACTTGTTTGGCTTGAATCGCCGCCATTCGACCAAAGTCATCGCGTTCGGGCGTTACATCTAAGATGACAGAATCGCCAATTTGAGTAGGCATCATTT
>JBJOOY010000366.1:0-2828 GCA_046051065.1 Cyanobacteriota bacterium | reverse complement strand
ATCGAACCGATCTGATGGTGACACTGATATACTCGCAGTCATATAAATGATAAAAGTCGAACGAAATCTAAGCACAGTTGCAGGTTAAGCTTATTATAATTACTACAGAAACTGAAGTATTTTTACATGCTCCTTAACCCTCGTTAATATTTTGAGCTGTTCATCTACCTAGCGGGGAGATCGTCAACTAGCGATCGCGACTTTAATCTAAAATCTAACTGCCAAACCTGCTCAGTGGCGATCGAAATATACCCCCAACCCTTTAAAATAACAAGTAACCAGTCTACCAAATCCGAAGTTTGCGTTAGCTCCAGTAGCGCAGTTGACTAAATTTTGAAGTGATAAGTCCCTAAGTTGAGAGAATAAAGATCCCCGTGTCTTCTAGAGCCTTAAACAAAAACAACCCTAAGCCTGTGGGCGAACAACCAGAACGTCGGAGTTTTTTCGGCGGTATCGGTCAAGTTGCTGGCGGTACCATCCTGGGTATTATGATGTTAGCCAGTTCCACTGTGGCTGGGGGACTGGTGGGACTGGCAATTAGCTTCCGCAATTTACCAGATGTGCGGGTACTGCGCAGCTATGCACCGACAGAAACTACTTACATTTATGATGTCAAAGGATTAGAACTTGCCAGTCTGCATGGAGAGGCTAATCGAGAAGTGGTACCGTTGAATCGCATTTCCCCAAATTTAAAACGATCGCTACTGGCGATCGAGGATAGTCATTTTTACTACCATCAAGGTGTTAACCTGACTGGCGTGGGTCGTGCAATTGCCGCTAACTTTAAAAAAGGTGGCGTGAGTGAAGGTGGTTCGACGATTACAATGCAGTTGATCAAGAACTTATTCCTGTCCCAGAAGCGACAATTTAGCCGCAAGTTAGCTGAAGCAGTCCTCTCGATTCGACTCGAACAGATTTTCCGTAAAGACGAAATCCTGGAGATGTACCTCAATCAAGTATATTGGGGTCACAATAATTATGGTGTGGAAACTGCCGCTCAGAGTTATTTTGGTAAATCTGCCTCCCAACTCAACCTGGCAGAAGGGGCGATGATGGCAGGTTTAATCGCTGCACCAGAAAAATATAGTCCTTATATTAGCTTAAAAGCAGCTAAAAGACGACAGGGAGAAGTCTTAACACGCTTGCGAGATCTGAACTGGATTACGCCAGAACAGGATCTACAGGCTAGAGATTACAAAATTAAACTTGGTAAACTCAAGACGTGGCAGACGAGTAGATTACCTTATATTACCGATGCAGCGATCGAAGAATTAAATCAACGCTTCGGGCGAGAAACTGTTCGCAAAGGCGGGATGCGAATTCAAACCACGATCGATTATAAATTCCAACTCGCAGCAGAAAGATCGATCCAAAATTCCTACGGACGGTTGAGACAAAATAAATACCAAATCAGCCTAATTGCGATCGATCCGCGCACCCACTTCATCAAAGCGATGGTAGGCGGTGTAGATTACAAAAAAAGTAGCTTCAATCGCGCGATCTATGCCAACCGTCAACCTGGCTCCTCCTTCAAACCGTTTGTTTACTACACTGCCTTCGCCACGGGTAAATTTACACCAGAATCTACCGTTTATGACACTCCAGTCCGCTATCGCGATGGGAATGGCTACTATTCACCCCGTAACTATGGGGGTGGTGGATATTCAGGCCCGATGAGTATTCGTCAGGCGCTGAAAGTATCGGCTAACGTGCCAGCCGTAAAAATGGGTAAAGAGGTCGGTCTGGATAAAGTAATTCAAACTTGCCGTAGCTTGGGGATTAAAAGTCCGATCGAACCAGTTGTATCCTTACCATTAGGCGCAGTTGGTGTCACACCTCTAGAAATGGCTGGTGCCTTTGCGACCTTTGCGAGTAATGGTTGGCAGTCAGAAACTACCTCAATCCTGCGGGTAACCGATAGCGATGGCAATGTGTTACTGGATAACACGCCTAAACCAGAATTAGCACTCAACCCCTGGGCAGCAGCACAAGTCAATAGTGCCCTTCAGTCAGTAATCAGTAACGGTACGGGGAAAGAAGCCGCAATCGGTCGTCCAGCCGCTGGAAAAACCGGAACTACCTCTTCAGAGCGGGATGTGTGGTTTGTGGGCTACGTGCCTCAGCTAGCAACTGCTGTGTGGATTGGCAAAGATGACTTTACTACCCTCGGTAAAGGCGTAACAGGTGGTACTTTTGCCGCACCAGTTTGGCGCAGATTTATGCAGGAAGCGCTCCAAAACGAACCGATCGAACAATTCGCAACCCCAGCCAAATTCAAACGCCCTACCAGTTAGACTGCCGATTACACACAAATCAGAGCAGATAGTTTACACTGGAGAGCTCGATCGATTAGATCGAGCTGTGTGATGCTAGGCAATCTCTAGACTCGATCGAGCAATCGACATCCGCATTATCCGTTATCAGCTAAAACTTCCAACCGCACGGTTCCCACCCCAAGATCTTTAATCCCCATCGCTGATGCTGCACCAGCGGAGACATCAATCATCCGATTAAGATTAACTGGGCCCCGATCATTAATTCGGACTACTACCATTTTGCCAGTGGTCAGACTAGTAACGCGGACTTTGGTACCAAAGGGTAGATTGCGGTGAGCTGCTGTCAAACCGTTAGGATCGAATTGTTCGCCATTAGCCGTCTTCGCGCCAGATTCACTGCCATACCAGGAAGCTGTGCCAGTTTGGGTAGCGACAACTCGATCGAGGGCTGATTGAGCAGTCCGATTTACAGGCTGTGCTGTTTTGGTACCAATCGATCCATGAACGATTGGTTGTTGATTTGGGACGATCGATTGCGCGAATTGTTGGACG
>JBJOOY010000365.1:0-3930 GCA_046051065.1 Cyanobacteriota bacterium | reverse complement strand
AGGATGGTTTTAATCACCTACTTCATTTGAGACTTGATTGGGTTAATCATCGCTTTGATTCTTTATTTCCCCATATCTCTATCCAGCAACTTGACCCCTCCCACAACCGCTAGATGCGCCCCTGGAGAAGGAGTAAGATTTAATCGATCGAGCGTTTGAGAGATCGCATTCCCAGCATTTTGCAGGTCGTGACGCACACAAATTTCGATACTAGGAAGCGGATTATTTTGATGAGAAACTAAAGCAACTCGAATATCTGAATATAAAGGTAATATTGCGAATACTAAAAAATCTAAGTCATCATAACTCGATCGAAACTCCAAATTATTCAGTTTGCTTAGCGCATCATAGAAAACTTTTATCTCCCCGCCTCGTTCGTAACCTCGCCGATCTCTATCCCAACTCTCAACACGTTTTTTTGTTAGAAATGGATCGGGAGGATGACATCAAGATCTGGGATTATGCGATCGAGCATAACTACACGATTAATTGGAGCTGTTTGATCGAACCTTAACTAACCGCCGACGATAAGCAATTATCATAATTAACATCAAGCAAGCTAGAGCTACAGTTGCTGGAAATAACACCGTAGCGATTCGGCAGAGCCGACGCTATGCGAACGAGTAATGCTCTAGTGCCAAAATTACCAATAAATTGCGGATGATAAAAATTCCAAACAAGCCGATTTTTTCTTCATGCGGATGTGCGTAGGCTTTCCTGACAGTGGGGGCAAAACCGATCGTGTCTACTATCGTTAGGATCATCACCGCCCATAATGGATCTGACGCAAAAAACCAGAATGGCAACGCCGAAAATGCCGCAATTAAAAACACCCAATCAGCGGTAGTAATCGTTGTATCTGATCGCTTTAAATATGCCAGCAAGGCAATGAAACTTGTAATTATTCCAGAAATGCCGATCAGCCAAGATCCAATCCCGCCACGACTTGCATGCTGGGCAAAAAAGACAATGAATGTGGTTACTCCCCAAATAACCCACGAAAATACATGTGGTTTTGTCTCATTCCGCAAGATCGATCGAATATATGGCAGGAAACCATAAAACGTTAAAGCCACTGCCAGGATGGCAGTAATTTCTTTAAACATAAATAAAGATACGGGCAAAATTATCGCTGATATTGTCTCTTTTGTTCTGGCGATCGTCAAACCAGATCTAGCACATTCAATACATTTAATCTGCCAGAATTTCGATCGGACTAAAATCCCAAATCCATTTGTGCGGATTTAGCTGCAACTAAAATTTCTTCATCTGACCTTTCATTCCAATCAGTATCACCAATTTCTGTATAGAATTTCTGGTCGTAGGGACGAGTCCGCACGACTACAGGCATCGGCACAGCATGACCTAATACTAATGCTTGTTGTTTGGAATCTAACTTGGCTAATACTGATTTTAATCCCTGTGCACCAGATACTCCGGTAAAGATCGCATCGATATCTTTTTCATCGTTAATTAATGCTGTAATCCTTGTCCCGATTTGAGACATGATCTCATTATCGATGCCGGAAGGACGTTGATCGACGATTAATAACGTTACAAAAAACTTCCGCATTTCGCGGGCAATCGTGCCAAAGATCGTACTTTTAGCGATCGCCGGATCGAGAAATCGATGAGCTTCTTCGATCGTGATAATTAAGGGATGTGGTCTGTCTGATTCTTGTTTACTCTGGAGAAATTGTTCGGCCTTATTCACATATAATTTATGAATCCGGCGGGTGAGCATATTCGTCACCAGCATATAAGATAATAAATCAGATTGATTGCCAAATTCGATTACCACATTTTTACCAGCACTCAAAGCTTGAATCAGACTTTTGAGATTATCTTGACGGCTAATTGGCTTGAGATATTTGAGCTTTTCTAATCGCATTAATTTACGTTGTAACGATGAGATTGAGCCTTTATGTCCTTTCCCTGATTCGCAGAAGATCGTAATATCTTCATTACTCATCTCCAACAACCGACTAATCCAACTATTGCCATATTCCGCCGCTAAAATATTGGCATTATCTAAACTCGCTTCCGAGAGATTCAATTCGCGCGAAACTAGTTGCAAGTCTTCGATATCGATCATCTCATAGGTGAGATAGAGATCCTGTGCATCGCGAATCCCTCGATTGCGGCTGGATTCAGGATCGAGAGTATATACCACCACCTCGTTGGGAAATAATTGCCGCAAACCTTTGACCGTTTTAACATTTTTACCCTCTTGCACGGCTTCCCAGCCATATTCTGAGTGCATGTCAAAGATCAGATTTACCGCAACTTTCTTGCGAATTACGCCAGCTAGTAACAACCGCGTCAGAAATGATTTCCCCGTCCCCGATTTCCCGAATACGCCGTTACTGCGCTCGACAAACTTCTTCAAATCTAGACAGACAGGGACATCCATATCTAAAGGTTGCCCGATCGAAAAATTCTTCCGCGTCGGATCGTCTTCCCACCCGAATACCGATCGAAAGTCGTTCTCATTGGCATCAAATACCTGACTGAAGTGGCTGGGAACCGTCTTGACAGGTAAGAGCTCCCATTCCATATTTGTCTGGGCTTCAAAAGACGCTAATGGAGCTTTCCCGTTCTCACCTTTAGCTTTTTTGCCCTTGCCATTACCATTCAGACTCGCACCGCCATTGAGCGATGAGGGAATTTGGCTAAATTTATTTAGCATCAACATCGGCGAGAGATTGACCGTCCCATAGGTACCACTTCCGGATAAAACATCGAGCAGAAAATCATCTTCGGGATGGGGTGGATTGACCAAAATTCGATCGCTCGACGTACCCAAACAGACATCTGTTAACAAGCAAAAAAAGTCATATTGCCGACCGCGCACCACCAAAAATTTACCCACCCGCATATCTTCGACCGAGATATCTGGATGCAGCCTGACTTCTAAGCCACCAGTTAGGGAACCTTCAATTACCGAGCCGAGGGGTTTATTCATGGAGAGGTCGATCGTAAGTGTAGGTGCGCCCGATTCCGCCCGTTGATTTTTAAAAACTTTGCGGATTGGAGTTTGTTTTTACTAGTAATAACACAAACTTGCACTTAGGGGCTGTTTGGCCTGTATAATTTTCGGGATTATGGATTACATTCTCATTAGCATCGCATCTAGTGATAGATTTAGCTCGACAGCTTGGATCTCTGGTTTAGAAATTAAACCCTGATTCATCGTGTCATAGACTAAATTAGTGGTGTATTTCTCGATCGAGAGTTGAGATTTGTCGCCCTCCGTATAGTTGTGGAGAATTTGCTGAACTTCCTTATTGTGCTTCCAATCTGTACATTAGCGAAATAAGTGTCGTCTTAACAAAAGCCTGTCGCTTAAGCTTTAAACAACTAAACCTTTTACTCAGCAAAGGTTATATAGCCATCCTATTTGAGAAGCTTGTTTTATAGTACAATATTACTAAGTAATTAATAAACGATATTTAAGTAATGGATAATTCGCTAATAAAACAGCAAGAGGAATATAAAAAGACAGCGGATCTAATGAGTTTGATTAATAGCAATCCAGATCCGAGAGAATTGAAAAGAGCTTTAGCCGTAAAAATGTCTATTGACGGACATCCCGATCGAACGATAGCACAACTATTAGGCGTAAGCAATAATTTCATTAGAGATTGGAAGAAAGCGTTCAAAGTTGAGGGAGTAGCTGGAATCAAACTAGGGTATAAAGGAGCAAAAGGAAAGTTAACGATTGAACAGAGAACAGAAATAATTGAGTGGTTAAAAAATAAAAAATATTGGCATTTAGATGAATTAATTAACCATGTAGAAGACAAATATGCAGAAGTGTTGAATGTTAGAACACACACCTCCTAAAAATGGGTACAGCATTCCTATAAAAGGCTATTATTACAGCTAAAATACTATCTTTCTAAACCAATGCACATAGCTAATATTCTC
>JBJOOY010000364.1:0-2719 GCA_046051065.1 Cyanobacteriota bacterium | reverse complement strand
TATATCCTCGTCGTGAAGCCGTCACCGACGAGCTGATCGACATTATTCATCAACCCGCCTGCGATCCTGGCGCACAGCAAGTTTTTGCCTCAATTCTCACTGCTCCAGCAGGGCCAACACCTGCATCATTATTACCACAAGTCACTAAACCGCTGCTAGTATTGTGGGGCGAAAACGATCCTTGGACACCAATTAAAGGTGCTAAAGTTTATCAAGAATTAGCCGCAGCCGGACAACCGATTCAAGTGGTTTCGATCCCTAATGCTGGTCATTGTCCCCATGATGAGTACCCAGAAGTAGTTAATCTTGCAATTTTAGACTGGCTGAAAGAGCAATAATTTATCGATCGGTCACTAACCGATCGAACTGTAATTACGATCGAATAAAAATATATAATTGACAAGGCACTAGGTCGCAATCTCAATCCTAGGTCGATAGCTTTGACAGATATTTATTATTTATGACGATCGATTTACAGGGATTAATGGGGGTTGCAGGGTGACTCTGGAGCAGCGAAAGAGTAACGCAATTGAAACGAGATCCACAGATCGATCGTGGCGATTTTGGTTTACTTTCCCAATATATCCATATAATAAACGACGCACGATCCGCACTGAAGTAATCCCAAATACAATTTGGACATTCGATCAAGTTCAGGGCATTTTATATGTAGTGGTACCGATTCGGATGACGGTAGTCAAGTTAATCGGTGGCGGTTTGCTGATTTATGCGCCTGTCGCACCTACACCAGAATGTATCCGGTTGCTCAATGAGTTAGTTGCCCTGCATGGCGATGTTAAATATATTATCCTCCCGACGATTTCTGGGCTGGAACATAAGGTCTTTGTCGGGCCATTTGCCAGACAATTTCCCCAATCGCAGGTGTGGGTAGCGCCAGATCAGTGGAGTTTCCCGATCGATTTACCCCTCAGCTGGTTGGGTTTCCCGCTGGGGCGGACGTATATTTTACCCGCAGATAGCCAGCAGACACCTTTTAGTGATGAGTTTGATTATGCCATTTTAGGTACGATCGATCTAGGCCCAGGACAGTTTGCCGAAGTTGCATTTTTCCACCCGCGATCGCATACGCTATTAGTTACCGACTCGGTCATTTCGATCCCGCTAGAACCACCAGAAATCGTCCGCAGCGAGCTTTTTCCATTATTGTTTCATGCTAGAGATCGATCGAGTGACATCGTAATCGATCGTCCAGCCCAACGTCGCAAGGGATGGCACAGAATTTGCTTATTTGCCCTCTATTTCCAACCTAGCGTCCTGTCAGTCCTCAACTGGAGCGATACACTCAAGGAATCATTGGCAGCACCAGATCGATCGCGCCAAAACTATTTTGGACTCTATCCATTTCGCTGGCAACCAGGCTGGGAAAAGACATTTGACACCTTGCGTGGCGATGGGAGATTACTTGTCGCCCCAATTCTCCAAACCTTAATTCTCAATCGCTCACCCCAAGCCACACTCGATTGGGCAAATCGCATTGCTACCTGGGATTTTAACCAAATTATCCCCGCCCATTTTGATGCACCGATCGTTGCCGATCCCCATCAATTTCGATCGGCTTTCAATTTTTTGAAACAAATAGATGCGCATACTGTTGAGTTACCTGCGGTAGATTTTCAACTGATGCGGCAAATCGAGCGGAAATTAGAGCAATGGCGCATAATTACTTCAAGAGGGGATAGCGGCTCGCGCTCCTCGGGGAACCCGAGGGTTTAGCGACTGATGCACATGATGCAAAGTCCGCGCAGGCGGACTAATTATCTAGTCCGCCTGCGCGGACTTTGCACTATTAGCAACGATTTCAATCGATTGCGGTGCTTGAACGAAGCAAATATCCTTAACCCGACGAACTGACATTAAATACTCAACCGTTGATAAATCTCATCTAAATGCTTGAAATGTCGCGTCGGATCGAAACAGACAGCGATTTCTTCTGGCGTGAGCCGCTCGGTCACGCGGGGGTCGTTGGAGATAACTTTACGGAAGTCTCCATCTAGTGTATTCCAGACCGAAAGCGCGTTAGATTGCACGATCGAGTATGCTTCTTCCCGATTCATCCCTTTACCCACCAAGGCGAGCAAAACTCCCTGACTGAAGACCACTCCACCATAGCAATTGAGATTCCGTGCCATGTTTTCGGGGTAAATCAGCAGATTTTTGATTAAGTTGGTTGTTTCGACCAACATAAAATGGGTAATAATACAAGAATCGGGCATACAAATACGTTCTACCGAACTGTGAGAAATATCTCGTTCGTGCCACAGGGCGACGTTCTCTAAGGCTGCAATGGCGTTACCACGTAGAATTCGTGCCATTCCCGTCAATCTTTCCGATCGAATGGGGTTACGTTTGTGTGGCATTGCTGAAGAGCCTTTTTGCCCCTTCGCGAAGAATTCTTCGACTTCCAATACATCGGTACGTTGCAGGTTGCGGATCTCAACGGCGAAACGTTCGATCGAAGCACCAATTAATGCTAAAACTTGAGCGAATTCGGCATGAATATCACGCGAAATTACCTGGGTAGAAGCAGTGTCTGGAGTCAATCCTAGCTTTTGACAAGCGATCGCTTCCGCCCGAGGTTCGATATTTGCATAAGTACCCACAGCACCAGAAATTTTACCTACTGCAATACTCCGCCGCACGGCTACCAATCGATCGCGATTTCTGAGCATTTCTGCCAGCCAACCAGCCAATTTAAAGC
>JBJOOY010000363.1:0-5315 GCA_046051065.1 Cyanobacteriota bacterium | reverse complement strand
ACGTCACTAACCTTGCTGGCGTACCATCGATTATTTACGGATTATTAGGTTTAGGACTATTTAAATATGGACTAAATTTAGGTGAAAGTATCCTCACCGCAGGTTTGACTCTCTCTCTGTTAGTTTTACCTGTTGTAATTGTCACCACTCGCGAAGGTATGCGGGCAATTCCTCGGAGTATTCATGAAGCAGGATATGCATTGGGTGCAACCAAATGGCAAGTAATGTGGGATCACATTTTGCCCTATTCAACTGGTACAATATTGACAGGAATCATTGTTGCCCTTGCCCGTGCGATCGGGGAAACTGCTCCACTAATTACGATCGGTGCGCTCACATTTATTGCTTATCTACCAGATGCGCCGATCCAGGATCGATTTCCTTTTATCTCCTTTGATTGGTTGTATTCAGGATTCACGGTTCTACCGATTCAAATGTTTGATTGGGTTTCTCGTCCGCAAGAAGAATTCCAGCTTAATGCAGCGGCTGCGGGCATCACAATTTTAGTGATGACCCTAATTATGAATGGTGTTGCAATCTATTTACGTTATCGTCTCCGCAAAAATATCAAATGGTAAACTATCCGCCGATCGAGTCTCCAGTTAAGGCTCATGTAGATAATTTAAATTTCTATTATGGTGGCAAGGTACACGCACTGAAAAATATTCAGATGCCAGTATATGACAAGAAAGTTACAGCATTGATTGGGCCGTCTGGCTGTGGTAAAACTACCCTATTGAGGTGTTTTAACCGGATGCACGATCTTTATCCTGGCAACCGTTATGAAGGATCGATTTGGCTCGAAGACGGCAGTAATCTAATTAGTCGGAAAGTAGATCCGATCGAAGTACGAATGCGAATTGGGATGGTGTTTCAAAAGCCCAATCCCTTCCCCAAATCGATCTATGAAAACGTCGCCTACGGCTTGAGAGTGCGTGGTGAAAAAAACCGTAATTATCTCGATGATCAAGTTGAAAAAGCACTCAAAGGTGCCGCCTTGTGGAATGAAGTGAAAGATCGCTTAAATGAAGTCGGCGGAAACCTCTCCGGCGGTCAACAACAACGGTTATGTATCGCTCGCGCGTTAGCAACTAACCCCGAACTAATTTTATTTGACGAGCCGACATCGGCACTAGATCCGATCGCAACTGCAAGTATTGAAGAATTAATTGCCGAGTTAAAAGGCACCGTAACTATGCTGATTGTTACCCACAGCATGCAGCAAGCTGCACGGGTATCTGATTACACTGCCTTTATGTACATGGGGCAAATGATGGAGTTTAGCGACACTGCCAAAATGTTTACTGAGCCAAGTCAACAACAAACCAGAGATTATGTCAGCGGTAGATTTGGTTAAAGTTAGTAATTAGCGACTGCTAATGCTATTGAGGAGGGTAGGTTTTGCTCGAGAAACGATCGATCGATATCGATAACTACTGGCATAAACCTACCCCTACAGATGCTAGAATCGGAGCATTAATTTGCTTTAGAAAATATCTGCTGCCGATCGAGATTATAGTTGTTTGATATCCGCAACTAATTTACCGATCGCATCTTTCGCATTACCAAATAACATCATCGTGTTATCTTGGAAAAATAATTCGTTCTCTACACCAGCAAAACCTTTACTCATACCGCGCTTAATGACGATCGTATGTTTGGCTTTGTCTACTTCTAAAATTGGCATCCCGTAAATTGGGCTACTGCGATCGGTTTGAGCGGCGGGATTGACGACATCATTCGCACCGATGACTAACGCAACATCAGTTCGATCGAATTGAGGATTGATATCATCCATATCATATAGCTGCGGGTAGGGTACATTTGCCTCGGCTAACAACACATTCATGTGCCCTGGCATTCTACCAGCGACGGGGTGAATGGCATATTTAACATCGACTCCCAATGCCTCCAATTGATCGGCTAATTCCCGCACACCGTGCTGGGCTTGAGCTACTGCCATCCCATAACCAGGAACGATCACAACCGATCGAGCGTAGGCTAACATCATCGCACATTCTTCAGAATCTACAGTCTTAGCCGTCCGAGTTTCAATTGCCCCACCCGCACCGCCACTATTCGCCTTCGCCCCACCAAAGGCACCAAATAAGACACTGGAGAGCGTCCGATTCATTCCTTTACACATAATCTGTGTGAGAATAATCCCCGATGCACCGACTAATGCGCCAGCGATAATCAGGATATTATTCATCAATACGAACCCCGCCGCACTCGCTGCAATCCCCGAACAGGAGTTGAGCAGAGAAATCACCACGGGCATATCTGCACCACCGATCGGCAGGACAAATAATACGCCTAAAATTAGCGAAATACCAGTTAAAATTAGGAAAGCAATTTCATCTTTGGGGGCTGTAATAAAATAACCACTGCCAACGATAAACCCCAAAAATAAGATGATGTTAATTGGTTGTTGGAGTGGATAAGTAATTGGCGAACCAGACATTAATTCTTGCAATTTAGCAAAGGCAATTAAACTACCCGTTAGGGTAATACCACCGATTAAAATACTCAGAATTAACGTAACCCGACTATCGATCGTGGGGATATGATCAGAATGTAATAACCGCCAAAATTCCGCCACGGCAATTAGGGTAGATGCACCACCACCTAAACCATTAAGTAACCCCACCATTTGGGGCATGGCAGTCATTTCGACCTTGTAAGCACCAATTGCACCGATCGCCGAACCGATCGCAATTCCGAGTAAAATAACTGGATAATTTACTAAACCTCGATCGAACAATGTACCGATGATCGCCACGAACATCCCGATCGCGGCAATTAAGTTACCTTTTCTCGCCGTTGCTGGGGAGCCGAGATCTTTTAACCCCACGAAAAAGAGAGTAGTTGCAATTAAATAGCTAAGTTGAATACCAGTCGGAATAAAATTATCGATCGTCATAGTTGTTTTACTTATCCAAAGTTGGAGCGATTTTTGCTGTGTGTTAATTTGCTGCTTTTTTCTTGAACATTTGCAACATCCGATCGGTTACTAAAAAGCCGCCGACTACGTTAATTGTGGCTAAGACGATTGCGATCGTGCCCAGAATCATCCCGAGATCAGAATCTTTTTCACCCGCCACTAAAATCGCACCAATTACTGCAATGCCCGAAATTGCATTCGAGCCAGACATTAATGGTGTATGTAAAGTAGGTGGGACTTTATTAATCACTTCAGCTCCAGCTAGAGTGGCTAATAAAAAAACAAATAAAGCAGCAATTAAAGTTGCGTCCATAACGATCGAGTAAAATAATAGGCCGAGTGAATACATTAACTGCGACAATAAGTTGTGTCCACAGCAGCTCCGAGCGAGCGGTTAACATCTGACAGAGAGAATGAAAATAGCCTAAGCAACAACCGAAGATTTCTCCCCAGTTACCAAATCCCGAATGCGTTGATTGCAAATTTCGCCAGCGTGAGTGATGCAAGTACTGCTGACAATATCATCTGCAAAATCTAACTGCATTTCTCCATCTTTGACTAAGTATTGAAGTAAATTAGTGATATTTTTGGCATACAACTGACTAGCATGTACTGGCACAGACGCAGGTAGATTCAAGGTACCGATAATTGTCACTTGATGGCGATCGATCGATTTCCCTGGTTCTGTATAGGCGCAATTACCCCCCTGCTCGGCGGCTAAATCGACGACTACAGCACCGGGACGCATCTGGGATACCATTTCAGCGGTAATCAGTAATGGAGCGGTTTTACCGGGCACCTGAGCGGTAGTAATTACCACGTCAGCAGTTTTGACATGCTGGGCGATCGTTTCCTGGGTTTTGGCTTGGGCGGATTGGGATATTTCCTTGGCGTAGCCATTATCACCGACGGTATCTTCATCCAAGGGTACTTCGATAAACTTTGCCCCCAAACTTTGAACTTCTTCCTTCACTGCTGGGCGCACGTCAAAGGCTTCGACAATTGCCCCCAATCGGCGGGCAGTAGCGATCGCTTGCAATCCAGCTACGCCTGCACCGATGATAAATACTTTGGCTGGGGCGATCGTTCCCGCTGCGGTCGTCAACATGGGAAAATATTTAGGTAAAGCAACGGCGGCAAGTAACACAGCTTTATAACCCGCGATCGACGCTTGGGATGAGAGCGCGTCGAGACTTTGGGCGCGACTACTGCGGGGGATGAGTTCCATCGCAAAAGTAGTAACCCCTTGCTGGGCGAGCAGGGAGACTAATACGGGATTGCCAAGAGGGTTGAGAAAACTAATCAGAGTAGCACCCGATTGCATCTTACTTACTTCTGCCTGGGTGGGTACGCCAACTTTAACTACGACATCAGCGTGCCACAAATCTTCAGTTTTATTCACGATTTGCGCCCCAGCCTCTGTGTAAGCTTCATCGCTCCAAAAAGACTTTGTGCCTGCACCTGCTTCGATCGAGATCTCTAAACCCTGTTTGACTAGACGAGAGACTAGATCGGGAATCAGCGCAACTCTCTGTTCGCCAGGACTGTTTTCTTTAATTACTGCAATTTTCATGCCAAACTCTCAAGGTATTGGGAGGGAACGGAGAACTATCTCGATTGCTGACGCAGCAGCGCGTGAGCCGGAGGTTTCTTCCGGCATAGAACGCGACAGCGGCTCGCGCCCGTCGGGTTCCCCGACGCGAAAAGCGAGACAAGACAGACGGCAAGTTGTTCGAGTCGATCTGTTGTTAATGCTTTAAACAGCGGTTGCTGAGATAATTCCTGTCTGAAAATATACCCAAGTTGAGGAGTTTAGACTCATCTCTAATCGACAGCAATCCAGATCGACCACCAGATCGCAGCTTGCTGTTGAAGCAAGAGATCCTTCGATCGAATGGCTGGTATCGATCGTCGTCGAAGTGAGCCGAAACCAAAACCGAATATATATTCATTATAGGAAATCACCTAGGTTTTAAATTTAGTCTAGTTTGATACAGAATTCGGTAAATATTAGTTAATTATCATTAAGATAATCGTTAATTTTAGTCGCGAGTTTGTAACCCAAGATTCAAATCCAGAGCTTATTTGAACTGTTGCTTAAATATCGACACGATCCCCCTTCCCAGATCGATCGGGAATAATTATCAACCAATCCCACTACTCAAAGAACTTTTACCTTGACTCTGACCCTGACCTTGGCTGTTGCTCTGTTGGCTTGCTTCATACTCGATCGTCAACTGTGATGGTTTGCACCGCTCGATCGAGACTTGAATCCCTTGAGCAGACTCACTTTCTAAATCTTCAATATAGCCAGCTTTGGCGTTATCGGCTTCAACTGCGGTCGTAAACGGCCCAAAATAATAGAGGCATT
>JBJOOY010000362.1:0-6644 GCA_046051065.1 Cyanobacteriota bacterium | reverse complement strand
GCTCAAATTAGTGCACCAACTATCCCCAGTCAAGTCACCCTCAAGCCCAAAAATATTCAGCCGACATGGGTTTTAAAGATCGATGGACTCATGCAACCACTGATCGGTACATTTAATGTATTCTATATTATCAGCGATTTAGTTCTACTAATTTTTGGGGCAATCGTCTACTTTGGATTCCAGCACAGCCCGATCGGGTTACCGTGGCGGTTGACCGCTCAAGCGGTATTATGTTTCTATATTGCAGATACTTGGTTCGTTTATGCAAATAATCGAGTGCAAGGATATCAAAGTGGCTTTATCATGGAAGTATTCTGGATTTTCGGGATCGTACAGTTTGGTATCGCTGCTGCGCTGGAATTCGATCGCTCCATTCGTGCTCGCCGTCTCGCTCGCCGACGGACTGCTATTAAATAAATATGAGTCCTAAAAAAATTACCGATGCAGATAAGTTAGAGATCATCGACCTATATCGTCAAACTGGCGATACGACTGCATCTCTGGCAAACCGTTATGGAGTTAGCAATTCTACCATCAGTCGCCTGCTCAAAACTAGTATTCCTGAAGCTGAATACGATCTGCTGATCCAACAAAAACGCGGATTGAAGGTGGTTAATGAGGGAGACGGCTTAACGACAATCGATGAGCCGATAACACTCGCCTCAACTAAATTAGAGCTTAATGATGAGAGCATTAAGTCGCAACCACAACTTGAATTACAATTGCCAGCAATTGCGGTGGTTGGGTTGTCAGAACCCGAGCTAGCAAATGATATCGAAGATGAAATGTCAGATTCACAAACATTCGATCGCCAGATCCAGGGTTCGACTCAAGTTAAATCGACATTCTCATTACCAGATCTCGTTGGCAAAGCCTCTCCCGTGGAGAATCAAAATATGACGCGTCCAATCTCCACGCCAACTGAAGATTCGATCGCGCATAAACGGCTAGTCCGTCGGCGATCTTCAGCCGCTGATAATGTGATAGTTCCGGCAAATATTACGGATCTGTCAGCGTTAGTAACTCCAGCACTCGAATCGGTGGCGGAGCCGAAAACGCTCGATCGATCGACCCCCACGCCAACCAAAACAACCGTACCGCTACCAGTACCCCGTCAGCCAGCGCTAAGGGATATACCTGCTACGTCAGCAAGTGATTTCGCAGAGCCAGTCTCAAGTGTACAGATGCCCACAGACGAGCTGGAAGAGGATGATAGTAAAGAGGATGTCAATGTCTTAGCGGCGATGTTTGGTGAAGAAATCGCCGATGGGGATGATGATGACTTTACCGAGGATGAGGATTGGGAGGAAGAAGCTACTTCAATCGATCGAGATCGACTCTTAACACCCGATCGATCGCACCTCCAAGTTACACCCCTCTCCCAAGCTACACTCCCGCGTACTTGCTATATCGTGATCGATAAGTTCGCTGAATTGATCGTACGTCCGCTCAAGGATTTTGCCGAATTAGGACAGATTCCTGGCGCAGAAATTCAGCAGCGGACCTTACCAATTTTTGATAATCATCGAGTTGCGAAGCGATTCTCCAATCAACGTACTCAGCGGGTAATTAAGGTGCCAGATAGTCAGGTATTTTATAAAACTATTGGGCACCTGCGATCGAAAGGGATCGCTCGCTTGTTGGTTGATGGAAATATTTACTCGCTTAATTAGGGGATAGTGGACAGTGAATATTACATTACGATCGAGTGACTGATTCATTAATTGGGAACCTGTCGATTAGCTGAATCGCTCGTCTGGCATTATCTTGGACCAGATCGCTAACATGTGGTACGTAAGGAATCTGCGATAATAAATCTACCGTGCGGCGTAACATCCGGACGATATCGCCCTCATCCAAATTCGTATTACTACACAGCTCCGGCCAAGATACACCTAAAGCCCAGTGTTCGACAATCCCCACTAACTCGTATTCCATCCACACAGGTAGCGCCACCTGATAGCGACGTTGAACTTGGAATAGCTGTCTGCGCGTACCACGTAAGGCACTTAAGGTCATGACCACTTCATCCGCCGGATCGTAATTCGTCCAACTATCCGAACGTGGCGTTTCCGATACTAAAGCACACACGATCGCGGCGAGATGCTGAGGATCTAATGTATCCAGATAACCAGATCTCAGCGCCAGCGCGATCCATAGCTCATTATCCCCCCGAATTGCGGCGGCTGCCTCCCCAATCTGCGTCGGAATTACCCCCTGCAATCCACCAACTTGTCGCAACACCTCAATCAGATTGAGAAATTCTTGCCAGTGGCGATCTAGTTGCGTTTGGAGTGTATCTTGCTGTTCTTCGATCTCTTGTTCCAGCACCGCTTGACGGCGATAGCGTTTGAGGAGAGTAGCCGGATTTCCCCATGCCCAAACTGGATGATTTTCTAACTTGGTTTTTAGCTGCGCCACGGTTTCGAGTTGTGCGCTCATCTCCGCAGTTATGGGCGACTCAACATCGGGAATACTGCTAGCGATTTCCGCTGTTAATTCCATTCCCTTGCGAGTTTTCCCCGGCTTGAGGGGCATATCTGCTGGCGGTAATAAGGAAACTACGGGCGGCACTCGTTGTCGTCCCATGTATTCAGACCAATGCTTGTGGACGGCAACTACATCCTGATGATTGACGACATACCAGCGATTGTCTTGTGCCAGACAGACTAATGCGGGTTTATAACCAGAACCAGCAATTTTAGTTACCAGTACGGCGGCAATTGGTGTAGGAACGGTGACATGTTTACCTTTGAGACTGAGAATAGTCCCAGGTAAAGCTGTGGGTAACTGTTTACTTACCTGTGTGCTGCGGCGTTGTTCGTCATAAAGTTGAAGATTTTTGAGCTGATTTTGGTCTAATTTGAGTTGAGAGTGGCAATTTTCATAGTCAGCGATAATTTCTCCATCGACCTTGGCTAAGGTTTCTTGCAGACTTTGCAATTCTTGCTCGATCGAGTTAATCTTTTGCTGTTGCGGTTGGAGATGGAGCGTTTTAGTAAACTGGCCGAAACTGCGCTCGACTAGTTCTCTGGCTTCTTCGAGCGTGTGAGTTTGGAGCAGATTTAAAACCATCCCATAAGTAGGGGTGAATTGACTCACTAAGGGATCTGCTGCTGCTGTGGCAAAATCTGCCGCTTCCTTTGCCCCTTCAAATCTCGTCTGAGTGGACACTACGTAGCCCACCACATCCTTTCCCCGCCGTCCGGCACGTCCGGCCATTTGCAGGAATTCCGAAGCCGTGAGGAGGCGATGTCCTTGGTCTGTGCGTTTCGAGAGACTGGATATTACTGTCGTGCGGGCAGGCATATTAATTCCCGCAGCCAGAGTTTCGGTCGCAAAGACGACTTTAATTAAGCCCTGTGCAAACAATCCCTCAACTAGCACTTTCCAGGCGGGTAGAATCCCCGCATGGTGGGCCGCAATGCCACGATAAAGTGGTTCTACTTGTCCAGCGCGGGCAGCGTCTGGATTGTTGGCAAGATATTCATCGATCCTCAATTTTAACTGGGCAGATTCAAAATCATTCACCAATTTGAATGCAGCCATATCTGCCACAGCTTTATCGCACCCCCGCCGACTGAATATAAAATAAATGGCAGGTAGCATCTCGCGTTCTGCCAACTTACTGACGACAAATCCAATACTGGGGACATCGTCGCTTTTGCGACTCCCAGGCGGACGATTAGATTTGAGTTTGGGATTGAGCTTGGCGGTATAGGGATCTAATAACGGTAGAATCCCTTTGGGGTTGACAAAGTGAAATTCTAGGGGAACCGGACGAAAATCAGAATAGATCAGTTCGGTTGCACCGTGGACAGCACTAATCCAGTCAGTGAGCTGCTGACTATTGGCAACAGTGGCGGACAGCGCTACGAGTTGAACGTGAGGTGGACAGTAAATAATCGACTCTTCCCACACGGTACCGCGCTGTTTGTCATTCATATAATGACATTCATCCAGGACGACCGCTTCGACACCAATCATGGAGGTACCAACTTCGCCGATGCGGGTACCGTAGAGCATATTGCGGAAAATTTCGGTGGTCATCACGACAATCGGTGCATCCCGATTGATGGAGATATCACCTGTGAGCAAGCCAACATTATCTTCGCCAAATTCGCCACAGAAGTCTCGATATTTCTGATTGGATAAAGCTTTGAGCGGAGTGGTGTAAAATACTCGGCGTTGCTGTCGGATGGCGCGATGAATGGCGTATTCACCGATGAGAGTTTTACCGGAACCCGTCGGGGCACAGACTACCACAGATTTGCCTTGGTTGAGCGCATCTACCGCCTGAAGTTGAAATCGATCGAGTGAGAAGGGAAAAATCTCTTGCAGTTGTTCGGTTGATATAGCGGAGGTGGTCATAGCGTTTAACTTCACAGACGGGATCGCAAGGCTGGATTGTGGCTGTAGCTAAGTCTCGATACCTTATAGTATATTCTGAATTATTGCCAGCCGCGATCGCGGATCTGTCTGATGTGTTGAAATATATTTCCGAACCGCGCATGGTGCGGCATGTGTTCGATCGATCGAAAAATATTAGTTTAAACTGAGATTGGTTCCTTTACCACGCTATGTACTAAGGTTAACAGTGCACCCACTTGTTCTTGCCCATCGATCGCCAGATCGCTATTACAAAGATAGACTCGATCGCTCACACGATGGAATAGATCGCGTAAAATTCTTTCTAAGCGTTGTTCGTTATTAGTTGCAGTATCGGCTTCCGTCCACGATCGATCTGGATTGTAATGCTTAAGAAATAGATTAGCACCATACAGGGTTGCCGCTCCACCTTCTGCCCACAACGGCGAACCCACATCCAACCAAAAATGATAGGGATGAGATCGCTTACTAGCGCGATATTGGAAGATATTTGACAGGGTAACAGCTCGATCTTGAGGCTTTAGTTGCCCGACGGGGTAGGGATTGGCACTAACGGTGCCTTGGCGCAGCAGCAGGATAAATTGAGCGGTAATTTGATGAGCAGATGCTAAATATTCGGCTGGGCTATAAGTCCGCTCGGCGACTTGCCAATAGTGTTGGGCGGTTTCCATTAATTCGCGCAAGGCTGAAAGTCGATCGAATGGTAAATAACTACCCTGGTGGAAAAAATACCCGATCGCCTCATTTAATAAATTTAAAGGTGTTGGTTGCTGCTGTTGCACTCGCTCTACCCACGCGAGAATCCGATTGTAGGCTTTAGTGACACTCGCACCGAGGCGATCCCAGCGGGGGAAATTTACATAGGGTAGCAGGCGCGGCTGGAATAAGGAGGGCGCATAACAATAGTCGGCTAATAACCCCGCTCGCACCGGATCGATCATCGATCTCCCTAAATCCCCCTCGATCGGGGAGTTTGGGGGGATTTCCGCATAAATAGGACTGAGGGTGACAAGTAAATCGGCAATCTCATCGCGGCTGACTAATTGGCCCAAATTGGTATAAGTTAATGCCATCAGGGTTAAGAGTGCCCGAACGCCAGGATCGCTATTGAGTGGACGTTGGGCGTTGAGAGATTCGATCGGGACTTGATGTCGATCGAACATATCGATAATGGTATATCGAGAAATTGCATCCAAACCAGGCGCGATGATGGCGATATCTCCAGGTTGGACTTTACCACTTTTAATTTGCTCGATCGCACTCTCTGCAGCACTTTTAAGCATTTCGCCCCGAGTGCGAGTTTCGATCGCGCTAATCCGACTGGGGAGGAGGAGAAAATTACCTGGATTAATTACAGCACGAACGATCAGATCGATCGTCGGCGAATTAGTCGATCGATCGGCAAATAATGGGGTATCGATCGATTCTAGATAAATTTTACTCGTGCATCGAGATTTTAAGCCCAACAAATAATCTGGATCTGCACTCAAACCCAACCTAACCATGCCATCGGGATTGTAACTAAATGCTCCCTGAACACCAGATGCTAGTAAGTACTCACAGATCTGTCGCCCGATCGCGGGATAATCATCAACATCATCCGCCAACAGCGCCCAATATCGATCGCGCAAATGCTGCTGATACTCCGGATGCGGTAATAAATGCCGCCAATATAATTCCGTCATGATGCCATATGTGAGCAATCCTCTGGCCAAACACCAATCCCGCCACTCGGCAGCTAATGACTCCACACAGCTATAAATTGGTGCTGCATCCAACTCCACCCCAAACCCCCGCGCCAGTAATTGCGGCATCGATTCCAATGGCGTACAACTATAAGCAGCCAATTGTAATAAGTCCAAAGTCCGTCGCACAAATCGGTACTCAGATGGGGCAATTTCTCGCCAATTCAGCCGTGCTAAGGCGGGTTGCCACAATTTTGTTGCTAGCTCCTGCTCTGTCTCTGGGCGCAATCTTAGCGGAAAATGAGCGGGTAGGTGTAATTTCTGAATCAGGAGAGGATAGAATAACAATACTTCATCTTGAATCAACCCGATCGTCGTTTTTGCCGAAATTGGATAATTAGCTTGACCAGCCAGTTTTGCTGATAAAGCATCGCCTAACGATCGCTTACTATCATCATTACCAGCCAAGACTAATATTTTGTTACATCGATCGAACTGTTTGTCAAGCACAACTCGATCCTCCAACCAGTGGCAAAATTGAGAAACTAGCGCACCTGTCTTCCCGCTGCG
>JBJOOY010000361.1:0-5666 GCA_046051065.1 Cyanobacteriota bacterium | reverse complement strand
CTCTAGCCCCTGGCACTTTATCCTGCATCAAGTTATCCAATCCTTCTGGGGTCAGAATTTTATCTACCATTGGATCGATCGTTTTAGCGATTAGATCTGGACTCACGCCCTGAATTGGCTTAGCTCCAGTCGCAGCCATTTGTTTGATTACCTGAATTTTAATATTTTCCTTCAGACTAGTCCGCAGCGACGGAAAATCAATTTCTTGAGACAACGCATTCGCATTCCGATTTGCTGTTGCTGTTTTCATATTATTGAGCGTGAGATAGGGCGAGAAATAAGCTCCTATACCAACGAGCGCGACAACCACAGTACTTACAGCCGCAATAATAATTCCCGTCTTTTTAGGCTCAATTTTTTCATCCATATAGTTAGCGTTAACACAGATCGATATATCGAATAATTATACTCGATCGTTTTATCTATACTTAGATCGATATTCGATCGTGGATCAATCTTTAGGTCGATTTAAACGGACACAGCCAGATTACTGAATATTCCGAGTTGGCAAGATCGGCATAAATGCTGAAAGATTTCGGTCGCAGATCCTGGACGATTTACTCTAATCCGATCGAAATTTTGCAGGCAGCTAAGCTACGATCCTGGAACAAAAAAATAATATTCAAGGTCTAACTTTCTTAATGATATCTACCAAGGGGGTTAGTGAAAATGGATAAGATCCTACATGTTTGGACTACTACTTTACTACTAACATTTGCCACTCTAGCGGTTGCCACGACTAAGTCGCCAGCCGATACTCGTGTAAATGTTGCTCCCCGTCAAGTCCAAAACATTGCTGCCCCCAAAGCACAACAAGCAGTTGTAGTTGCCAAGTTTGAATGTCGATCGCGTGGACCGAGTACTGGCGAAATATTGCTAAAATCTGATGGTCAATATTTGGCAAACGATAAGATGGGTAGATACTCTAGATTCAAATTAGGATATCGTTTGATTGAGGGTTCTTTGAGAGGACAATCGATCGTCAGACAACACAGCAATATTTATTTGGTGAGTACGAATGATGAAGCCAAAGCTGCTGAATTAGTTGCTACCGATCGAGCCGCATCTTGCACTGGCGGAGAAGTCAGATACTAACTCTATGTTTAGACATTTAAAGTTAGTATCGATGCAGAATAATAGGTGATTTTAGACCGATCGTCTTTAATGAGATTTAAGATTATTTGAATTAATTCACCCCAACTAAATTTATCTCTAAACTTTTCGGCGCTCCCTTAATCTCTATCCCCTATTAAGTAGTATATTCGGCGTTAATTTTCACATAATTGTAACTAAGATCGCAACCCCAGGCAATTCCAGCACCACTACCACTACCGACAGTGACTGAGATTAAGACTGTATCTGTTTTGAGATATTCTCCTTGAGTTGCAGCTTTGAGATAGTTACTCGCAGCAACTCGATCGAATGTTAATGGTTGTCCTTGCGCCATTAACTGGATTTCCCCCAATTGCACGGCTAAATTATTTTGATCGAACAGAATACCCGCTTTGCCTGCTGCCATGGCAATTCTACCCCAGTTGGGATCGTGCCCGAAAATTGCGGCTTTGAGCAAGGAAGATCCGGCGACTTCCCGGGCAATTTGCCGCGCTTCTCGATCGGTATTCGTCCCCGATACACGCACTTCCATCAAACAAGTAGCACCTTCACCATCGCGAGCGATCGCCTTAGCTAAATACTGGCAGACTGCGGTCAGCATCGCTTCTAGTTTATCAGCTTCACCCCCAGAGCTAACGATCGCGGGCGTGCGCGATTCCCCATTTGCGAGGGCAATTAACGTGTCATTCGTGCTGGTGTCACCATCTACCGTAATTTGATTGAAGCTTTTATCCGCAGCCCGTCCGAGCATTTGTTGCCACAGTGTCGTAGATACAGCCGCATCGCAGGTAATGAAGGCTAGTAGTGTTGCCATATTAGGGTGAATCATCCCCGAACCTTTAGCCATACCGCCAATTCTCACCGCTCGATCGCCGATTGTTGTCTCAAACGCGATCGATTTACTGACTAAATCGGTGGTCATAATTGCTCGAGCTGCGCTATCCCCACCCTCATGGGTTGCTGCGGCAATTACGGCAGGAATTCCGGCGATTAGAGCGTCCATTTTGATGCGTTGGCCGATTACCCCAGTTGAAGCTAGTAATACAGCTTCAGCGGCGATATTCATGGCGCTGGCGAGAGCATTAGCACTAGTAACGGCATCTTCCCAACCTTGTGCGCCAGTTGCAGCATTAGCCTGTCCAGAATTGCAAAGAATTGCCCGAGCACTAGGTTTAGTTGCTAATTGTTGACGGCAATATTCGACACAGGCGGCACGAACCTGACTAGTAGTAAAGACTCCAGCCGCGATCGCATCTACATCAGACAGAATCAATGCCAGATCCGGCAAACCCGATGGTTTTAACCCTGCTGTAATCCCCGCTGCTCTAAAACCTCTCGGTGCAGTAACTCCGCCAGAAATTTCGTGCCAGTCCATATCAGTTATCACGTATGCAGTTCCCATTTATTAGGATACTAGAATTGGGTACTAGGTAGTGTTTCAAACATATTGATCGGCTGGGTGAGAATTAAATTGTTAGTTCAGGATTAACTCGATTGATGAATGATAAAATCATAATAATGTTTGTAAAATTCACTTTTGCAAGTAAGTTTTCACCAAGCCGATCGCTTAATCTGCGCTAGCAATATCAACTGTTTGCACTCGATTCGATCTACCAAGCTATTGCGGATATTCACTGAAATTAAATAAATCGATCGATAGTGATCTATACTCAGGAATAGGAGAAATCATCATTTTTGAGTTTTCAGCTTCTCTGAAAAAAGTTGTATTTATTATAATTCTCTTAGTATTTTAGAGGATATCCATACATCACATCTTTTATTTATGTCCCATTTTTCTGCGTTATCCTCTTTATCCTATCAGGGATTTTCCATTGATTATCATCATGCAACTGGACTAATCTGCCTCACCGATTTGTGGCATGCTCAATCTAGTCCTACTAGCGAGCGTCCGCTGGCCTGGGTGCGCATGGAAACTACTCAGGTAATACTCAAGCGACTAGCACAACAAACTACTGTAGAACCGTTGTGGTCAGAACGGCAGCATTCTGTACAGGGAGCTGATCGGTTAATTGTGGGAGTTCCGGGTATCTTAGAAACTGTGACTGAAGATGGCGATCTTCGCACGTATGCTACAACTAATCTGTCGATCGTGTATGCTAACTTTCTCGCATCAGAGTGTCATGAATGGGCAATGACGAACCTGACACCAGGATCTGCACCAATAGAACAAATAATTGTGCCACAGTCTCCAGCCAAGTTGCAACAGCAGCGCAGAACCTTTAATCGTAGAGCTGTAATCTTAGCCGGATGGTCAATTCCGGTAGTTTCTGTATTGTCATTGAATCAGCAATCAGCCGCAGCGGTTTCATCAGGAGGTAATAATACAACAAGTAACAACAAGGAATTCAAGAAAAACCCCGACGGATCTACTACTATTATCACGACTTTGACCAACCCCGACGGTACTAAATCTACGACTTCTGAGACAATCCCTGCTGGTCAACCGTTTAATATTAATCAGAGTACCAAACCTTGAAGTTCTGGTGGTATTGCTGTTGGCATCGAGAAACGAGTAATCCTAGCACCTCTGGCATACTGAGTATTAAAAAGTGACATGTCTGATGTCGATCGATTGTTAAATTTTCCCAATGTTGCTCACAGTTGGTTAATTCATGGTTCTAAACTCCTCTAATCATGTACGTCCGGCTGTATCGGCTCACAGCTGGCAAAGTAGTGACTGTGATGACAAACTTTACCAGTCACAGCGATCCGAAGTAAAATTACTCCTTTGTTGTGCCCGAACTTTCATTAGTGCAGCCACAGCAGAAACTATCGAAACTTTATGTAATGAGGATCTAGACTGGCCCTGGTTGCTGTCACTGGCTGACCAGCATGATGTCACCTGCCTACTTTATCAAAGTCTCCAGGGGATCTACTCTGAGGCGGTGCCGATACCAACATCAGCGATCGATCTGCTGCGTCAGGACTTCCAGACCCATACCTTCAATAACTTATTCTTCACACAGGAGTTGCTGAAACTCATCCAACTGTTTGAGCAACATCACATCCCTGTTTTGCCCTATAAAGGCCCAACTCTGGCCCTGACGCTCTATGGAGATCTCTCATTACGTCTCTTTTGCGATCTGGATCTGTCGATTCAGTCGCAAGACCTGATTCGAGTGAAACCACTCCTCGCCGCAGCGGGCTACGATACAATTACAGTCGATAACGATCGAGAGGAGATTAACCTTTGGTCAGACAATTCGCGAGACTTTGTGCGACAAGATGGCAAAGTTGTCTTAGATTTGCACTGGCGGATTACGCCCAGATTTTTCCCCATTGAACTGACCGTTGCAGAGTTATTCGAACACTGTCAACCGCTCTCCTTGTTAGGAACTACAGTTTCAACTCTGGCACCCGAAGATCTGTTACTGGTGTTGTGTGTCCATGGGGCAAAAGAGTGTTGGGGTAAGCTGAAATGGATTTGTGATGTGGCAGAACTGATCCGAACTTATCCAAACTTGGATTGGCATCAGGTGTTACTGAGGGCGAACGAGTTGCACTGCCACCGGATGCTATTACTAGGACTTGGTTTAGCACAGCAGTTGCTGGGAGCAAGGTTACCAACAACTGTACTGGTAGCAATCCAGACAGATCGGACTCTCCCTGCACTAATGCAACAGGTTTGCAGCTATTTATTTGGAGCACAACCAGACCAATCGCTCCAGATCCCTAGCCTCTTATTTCGATTGTGCGTGCGCGATCGAGCGATCGATTGGTTACATTTCGGATGGTTATTGGTGCCAAATGTTCGAGATCGTCATTTAGTAGATCTCCCTCAGCCACTAACTTTCTTGTACTATTTGCTGCGTCCCCTCCGAATACTGGGTAAAAAGTGGGGATTCGTCCCACAGCAGCAGCCTGGCAGTGAAAGATCCGATCGACAACAGAGTGCTGCAACTATTCTGCCAGATGTCAAGTGGGCCAGAACTACGATTGCTGCCGCACGTCCGCATTGCAAACGTCTCGATCTCTACGATTTAGGTGACGAATTGCTGATCTACAGCGATGAACAGGAATTGGGCATTACCCTCAATCACTCATCCAAACAAATTTGGCAACTCTGCGATGGCACCCGCAACCTGGAAGACATGGCAACAGTGTTGAGTGAGCAATTAGGTTGTGCACAAGAAGTTTTGCTAGAGGATATTTGTATGACTATCATTCAATTTCATAAATTAGGCTTGTTGGCAAGTCTCTAGGAAATCCCATGCACTTTTCACCGCTGTACATTTCCTTCGGACAACATCAGGTCATGGTTGAGACCACAATTGTTGATATTCATGCTACTTTGCAGCGATGGTTTTATGCCATGCTGGAGCCACAGCCATCCTCGATTGTGCATCGAGTGACAATTTGGCAGGAAGCTGAAAACTACATCATGCAGTCTGGCGAGATAGTGCATGATGCAATTGCGGAACAACTTTATTTGTTACAAGCAGTCAAATATGAAGTCGTGATGGGGCTGGTCAACGTGCGGCCAGATCTACTGTGGTTTCACGCCGGAGCAGTAGCGATGAATGAGAGAGGAG
>JBJOOY010000360.1:0-3017 GCA_046051065.1 Cyanobacteriota bacterium | reverse complement strand
TACCATTACCACCAGATTGGTTTAAATTTAACTGGAAATCTAACTGGTGGTTATGGGGGATTGGTGGTTATTTAGTTGCGACACCGATCGTGATTATTGTCTCATTTTTTAACGAACAAATTTGGCAGGGACAAGGTGGTAGTAATCCTATTTTGCAAATTGTACTAGAAGGTAAAGATCCGATCGCCCTACTACTATTTTTTCTCACTGCTGCTGTTGCCGCACCAATATTTGAAGAATACTTATTTCGCGGATTTCTATTGCCTTCATTGACTCGTTATGTACCTGTCTGGGGCGCGATCAGTATTAGTGCTTTGTTATTTGGAGTTGCTCATCTGAGCCTATCAGAAATCTTACCGTTAACCACACTCGGCATCATTCTCGGTGTAGTCTATGTTCGCACTCGGAGCCTACTTGCATCAATGTTATTACACAGTCTTTGGAATAGCAGTACATTAGTTAGTCTATATCTGCTAGGAAGCAGTAATTAAACAGTTCACTATCCCCTATTCCCTAATAAAAACCTATTACTTAATTTGCAGCTCGTATACAGTTTTCACTTCAGCATTAGTCGCAATTTTGCCAGGAAATTTCCAGCGGATATAATCATAAGCAGTCACTGGAGCTTCTTGGTTGTCGACTTTTGGTTTTGCCACAAATGTTTTGCCCCGATCGACACTAAATAATAATTCGACACCATTAGAATCAGTGGCTGAATTTTTGATATAGATAGTTCCTTTGGGAATCAATTGTTTTAACATCAGATTCTTGAGCGGACAATGACTGTTATTTTTAGCAATAACTGTATATTTAATAATATCTCCAGGCTTAACAGGCGATTTGCCAACGATCGGCTCAAACACAACTTGTTCGCCTTGCCTGATTTTTTTATCAGCTTTGAGCGTGAGTAAAACACGCTGGGCAACAGGAGAAGTATCGACACAAGTATTTATCGGTTTAGCACGATGTTTCGATCTATGTTTCGATCGAGCTTCTGCGGGAAATTGCTGGGTCAGCAAAAATGTAGTTGCGATCGAAACAACTACAATAAAACTAGCAACTAATGGTTTGTGCACGATCAAATCTGATTGAACAATAGATCTAGACAATATCTTCCGACGCTGGATGAATACATAAAGTTGCCAAATTTGCTAACTATGAGGTGCGACGATCGAGGCTATTCTCTCCACAACCCTTATCTCGCCTAATGTTTAGGTGAAGAGTTCCATCGTCGATCCTCGATCAAATTTCTCGTACTCTCAAAATTATAGCAATCGCGATCGAACCTGATATCCTAGAAACACGCACTCCGCCACAATACCTCCGAATAGACTACGCCAACTATTTAACAGCATTAACATTATAGACAATGACCTTAGACTGGATTAGCCCCGCCGAACGTCTCCAATCCTTACCCCAATATGTCTTCGCTCGGCTAGACGAACTCAAAGCCAATGCTCGCAGTCAGGGTATCGATCTAATTGACTTGGGCATGGGCAATCCGGATGGCTTAGCTCCAGCACCTGTGATCGCAGCGGCAAAGGATGCTCTCGACGAACCAGCCAATCACGGCTATCCACCCTTTGAAGGGACTGCTAATTTTCGCCGTGCGATCGCCGATTGGTATTATCGCCGTTATCATGTCACCCTCGATCCCAATAGCGAAGCACTTCCCCTCCTAGGCTCGAAGGAAGGTTTAGCACATCTAGCGCTGGCATATATTAATCCCGGTGATACTGTACTAGTGCCTAGCCCTGCCTATCCCGTCCATTTTCGCGGCCCAGCGATCGCAGGTGCTAACATTTACAATATCATCCTCAAACCAGAAAATGATTGGGCGATCGACCTCAATGATATTCCCCCAGATATCGCCCGCAAAGCCAAAATTCTCTTCTTCAACTATCCGAGTAATCCCACTGGCGCGACTGTGCCCCGTTCCTTCTTTGAAGATATCGTTGCCTTCGCCCATGAATATCAAATCTTACTAGTTCACGATCTTTGCTACGCTGAACTCGCCTTTGATGGCTATCAGCCCACCAGCCTGCTCGAAATCCCTGGAGCTAAGGACATTGGGGTTGAGTTTCATACCCTTTCTAAAACCTATAATATGGCGGGCTGGCGTGTTGGCTTTGTCGTTGGTAACAGTCAGATCATTCAAGGACTCCGCACGATTAAAACCAACCTGGATTATGGCATCTTTGCCGCCTTGCAAACTGCCGCACAGACTGCACTCGAACTGCCCGATGAATATGTCACCCAGGTGCAAGAACGTTATCGCATCCGCCGCAATTTTATGATCGATGGCTTGGCTAAATTGGGTTGGCAGATTAAACCAACTAAGGCGACAATGTATCTATGGATACCTTGTGCTGTCGGTTGGAATTCGACTGATTTTGCCTTAATGGTATTGCAGAAAACTGGGGTAGTCTTTACGCCTGGAAATGCCTTTGGGATCGGGGGAGAGGGTTATGTCAGAATCAGCCTGATTGCCGATCTCGATCGGTTGGGTGAAGCCATCCAACGACTAACAGAGGCAGGAATTCGGTATCAATAGTAATAGATTAGTAGTTAGTTAATAGTGGATAGTAAATTGTGAATCACACATAAGTTGGGCGAACACAGCTATGCAAGATAAAGATCGATCGATCGAGCTAGAACAAAACCTGCGCGCACCAGGGTTATACCAGAGATGGACTGCCGCCACCGAACTAGCAACACATCCAGCAGAAGTTGCCATCCCCATCTTCAAACGACTACTAGGAGAAAAAGATATCGGTTTGCGCCGCCTGGCGGTAATCGGATTGGGCAAACATCGCACGAATGAAACGTTTGCGGCGCTCCAAGAAATTATCGAAAGTAATGGCGATCCAATGATTGTCGCCGAAGCAGCTAATTCGCTGTTTGACTTTGGCGATGTCGCCATTCCCATTCTTCAGCAATTATTCGATCGATCTTCTCAACCAGCCCAGTGGCAGGTTCGCCAAACTATAATTTCCTTATTAGTTGAAACAGAGCAC
>JBJOOY010000359.1:0-4296 GCA_046051065.1 Cyanobacteriota bacterium | reverse complement strand
GCGAACTGTTCGTTCGTCAATTGGGTGAGATAACTGGGGCAAATATTTCTGCCTCAGCCACCAAAGTTGGCGCTACTGAACTAAATGGTAGCTGGGAGTTAGAGATAACAACAGGTAAAGTTAATCCAAGTCTAATCTTTCAACAAGAAGTACTACTAGAATATCCCGCAGTACTCAAAGCAGGGGATTTAGATCCTAGTTTTGGCACTAAAGGCCAAGTTAGAACTGATTTTAATGGTAAACCTGACGCAGCCAACGATGCAATCATCCAATCAGATAACAAAATTATTGCGCTCGGCAATGATAAAAAAGACTTCGAATTGGCTCGGTATAATGCTAACGGTAGCTTAGATTCATCGTTTGGTAACAACGGCAAAGTTACTACTGATTTTAGTTCATCTGATGTCATTAATAGTGGGATCCAACAAAGCGATGGCAAAATTGTTGTCGGCGGCAAAATTGTTGGCAACGTTGGATCCGGTGACTTTGGACTAGCCCGCTATAATATTGATGGCACCCTAGATACCTCGTTTGGTACCAATGGCAAGGTAACAACCAATTTCAATCCACTATTAGCTAGTATTGAAAATATCGTCCAACAAAGTGATGGTAAGATTCTGGCAACTGGTGGCGTGCAGATCAAAACTGGTAGCGATATTGGGTTAGCCCGCTACAACAGCGATGGCACACTAGACAAAACTTTTGGCACTAACGGTATTGTTACGACTAGTAGCGGGGTTCCTGATGGAGGTCGTAATGTCATCGAACAAAACGATGGTAAAATCCTTGTGGCTGGCCAGGGTTCGTTAACCCGTTATGCCAGTAATGGCACACTAGACACATCCTTTGGTACTAACGGTATTAGTAAGACTAGCGGTTTAACTAATAGTGCCACTCAACAAAGCGATGGTAAAGTTATCACCATTGGACGTACTAATAACGATCTTAGCGTAGCTCGCTACAATAATGATGGCAGTTTAGACACCTCTTTTGGTGTTGGTGGCAAAGTTATAACCGATTTTAATAATGGTCTTGATGAGGGCTTTAGCGCTGCAGTCCAAAAAGACGGTAAAATAGTCGTCGCGGGAACTACAAACGATCCTGCTGCCAAAACGTTCAATAATAACTTTGCTTTGGCACGTTACAATAGTGATGGCAGTCTAGACAACTCTTTCGGTAATAACGGCAAAGTTACGACTGATGTAAATGCAGGTACTGAGGAGTTTAATCGGATTAAATTGCAAAGTGATGGCAATATTCTCGCGATCGGGACATCTGGTGACGATTTTGCCTTAGCTCGCTACTTAAGTGCTGATCGTGCTAGTGCTAACCAAATTAATGGCACATCCGGTAATGACACACTGAGTGGAACTAGTGCCGATCGTGCTAGTGCTAACCAAATCAATGGCACATCCCGTAATGATACACTGAATGGGACTAGTGGCGATGATGTAATTAATGGACTAGCTGGTAACGATACCCTCATTGGTGGTGGTGGTAACGATACCCTCACTGGTGGCGATGGTAATGACAAGTTCTCCTTTAGTGGTGGTAAGTTACCCGCAAATCAGAGCATTACTGCTGTTCTGGGTACCGATACGATTACAGACTTTACTGCTGGGGACAAAATTGTCTTGAGTAAACAAATTTTTAGTGGCTTGGGAAGGGATAAATGTAAGCTGGATAAGTCTAATTTTGCTACGGTAGCTGATGATAGTTTAGTTGCTGATAAATCAGCCAAAATTGTCTACAGTCAAAGTTCTGGTGCGTTATCTTATAATGCTAACAGTCAAGCGGCTGGTTTGGGTAACGAAGGTGGGATCTTTGCTACCTTAACAGGGCTACCGACTCTAAGTGCTAATGACTTTACAGTAATTCAGTAAACTGATATTAAGTGACACGTCTATAGACGTGTCGCGACAACTATACTTAATTTGTAAAATGGGTTTCATCGTTGGCCGAGCCTCTCTTTTGGAGAATCGGTTATCTTTCGATCGAGATCAAAGCTGTGGCATTCGGATCGAGACTGGTGGCTAGATAGATTACTCGATCGATGTTTGAGATTGTCAATGAGTCAATAAATATTGACCATTTCCATTGTATTCACCATCACAGGTTGCAAAAGCAGTAGCCAAAAGCAGCAAATAAAATCTCCAAATTCGTCGAAATTTAGCGTAATCCATCCCATAGTCCAAATGCTTGACAGTTGCTTGAGCAGCATCAAATCGCTCTAGCCAGGTCATAAATGTCTGGTGATAATTCAGCCCATTTAGGTACCACCGATCGACAGTTTGGAGATCGCGGTTGTGACTGGGAATTGCATCGTAGTTCCAGTAGCGACCGTGCGGGAAAATATACTTGTGAGTAAAACCAGATGACATATTATTCGGAATCCGGGCGGTAATCAAATGAATGAATACCTTACCATCATGTTCGAGTAGGGATGAGAGCTTTTGGAGCGCGTCGGTCAAATTTCCCACATGACAAAAGACACCGATCGACAGAATCTTATCGAATTTTTGGGCAAACTGCATCTCGTTCAAATCCCCTTCCAGTAATGTAAATCGACCGCCACTCAAATAGCTCTGGGGATCTTGCATTTTGTGCCGGATATATTCGCACTGATGATGACTGAGATTGACCCCTGTAAATTGGACATTCGGGAATTTAGACATGATGTAATTGGGCACACAGCCCCAACCACAGCCAAAATCTAAAATCCGATCGCCATCGACAATTTCTAAACGTTCGATGACTCGATCGATCATTTGCATTTGAGCTGATTCTAAATCGGCGGCTCCATCCTCCCACAAGCCCATACTATACTTGGGATAGATAATCGGCCAGTCTCCCAACATCTGATTTAGCATGGCTTGAGGCAAGTCATATTGTACCTTCATTAGTTCTCGTGAAGACTCTGCCAACCGATCTGATTCGGTTAATACCCATTCATAGGGAGCGAGTAAACCTGGCGCATGTTTGAATAAGATCGGCATCGAGGCTTGCATCAGCGATCGAAAGACCGAATCTGGAATTTCTATTCCGTTAATATAAGCTTCTGCCAAGGTCATTTGAGTCGCATTGAGAATGCTCGCCATCAATCGCGTTGTTTTATAGCCTAATGTGCTTGGGATCGTCGCATTGTCAACGATCGAGGGGTATTTTGGAGTTGCTGGAAATAGATTTTTAGAAGTCATTTTAGTTATTCTCCACTGACAGCTTCGCTCGATTACCAAATCTTGACAGACATCATCTCCACCTAAAATTGAACTAGAAAATAGATTTAATGCTGAGCAAAATGTAGATTTTCAACCGGAATTTTATTAAGTAGATAGCTCCGCATAATTGGCGATAAGATGTTATTTCTATCTACCACCATTAAATCAAACAAGTATGAGGAAGTTGTGAGGATGTGCTAGCTATGCTGCTTTAAATAAGATTAGCGCCGATCTACTAGTTGGATTAGTTCGCTGGGCGATCGAAATAAGTATCGCGGTGCCTCTTGCAAAAGCTCAGCCTGAGTACCATAGCCCCACATAACACCACCTGCTGTTAGCCCGTTTTTGTGTGCAGCAATGAGATCGACCGATCGATCTCCAATCATCAAAGTAGAGTTACTGATGTATCCTTGGGATAATAAAGATTCAATTTGCTGATATTTGTGAATTCCCACTTCTCCACCATTAATAAATTTAAAATAGTGGGTAAGTCCGAACATTTCGATGATTTTCTCTGCAAAATCTCGCCGCTTTGAGGTACATATTGCCATTGGCATATTCGCTGCATTAAGTTCGCGTAAAACCTCAGCTATACCTGGATAAATAACATTTTCTGAGTAGCCAATTTCTCCATATCGATCGCGGTA
The DNA here is from genome assembly GCA_046051065.1 of Cyanobacteriota bacterium. Lineage (GTDB taxonomy): Bacteria > Cyanobacteriota > Cyanobacteriia > Cyanobacteriales > Chamaesiphonaceae > Chamaesiphon. The sequence goes on along the minus strand of JBJOOY010000359.1, from coordinate 431 downwards.
TTTGGCAATCAGAGCTGTAGAGTTTGCTTCATTGATTCGTAGTGCTATACCTGTAATTTCCTTGAAAATTCGATCGCGTGGTGGGCCGATATATTTACCAACCTCAGCCAGATCGATCGGCTCATAACCGCAGGCGGTTAAAGCGTAGTTAATCGATCGACCGACACCTACTAAAGGATCGCTGATGGTGCCATCAAGATCGAAAAGAATGAGATCGTGATTACGATGCATAAGGCTAAATATCGATTATTTGTAACTCACCCGATCGCCTGTAGATAATTAGAATTTAGCACAAGATTGTGTACTAGTATAAACAAATCGATAGCCTAGATCGTGTTGAACCTGTTGGCGTAAATATCCATACTTACAATCCCATTCTCCTGTCTCTAAATCCTCACGCAAACTGGATAATCCTTGCTTTAATTCATCAT